>JAESTB010000375.1 GCA_016763815.1 Arenicella sp. | reverse complement strand
CTTGGATAGATTTCTCAGGGTGCATATAAACATCACGCCAAGATAGGTCAAGACCATAATCTCCAATTTTTATAAAGGCTATATTGATAGGCCCAAATCGCTCCCCTATTTCTTTGAAATGAGGGGAATATCCTGTATCGCCACTGTGATAAATACGGTGTTTAGGACCCTCAATCACCCAAGATGACCATAGCGTAGTATCACGAGATAATGTCCGCCCCGAGTAATGTCTAGCAGGAGTGCAGTGAATAGTGAATTCTCCTATGGTGACACTTTGCCACCAATCCATCTCATGTATTTGTGATTCAGGAACGCTCCATCTTATTAGGTGAGCTTTAATGCCAATCCCCACAAAAAATTGCGCGCCATTTGCCGCCAGTGTTTGTGTCGTTTTCATATCCAGATGATCAAAGTGATCATGAGATATTGTGACAAAATCGATAGCGGGAAGTTTTTCCACCTCTATGGGTGATGGATTATAACGGGTCGGAGCCATCAACTTAACGGGAAAGGCTCGTTTAGAGAGCATAGGGTCAGTCATAATACGCTTGCCATCCATTTCCACATAGGCTGTAGCGTGCCCAAACCAGATAGCCCTTAATCCTGATTTTGGCTGTCTATTAATATCAGGCGTTTCCATTGGGAATAGAGCACTAGGGTGACGCATTTGACCACCCATTAACTCTTTGAAATTGACGATGGTATCAGCTGATACTTTTGGAGGACTATTTTCAAAATGATCATCTACGTATTGAACAGACTTAAGAGCGAAAGCTTGGGAGCTTTCGTCCATCTTACCGCCAAATTCAAGTTGACCTGTTATCACCTTAACTATTAGGTAAATTATTAAGGCGATAATGGAAACTACAAAAATTAAAATATTTATAAATTTACGCACTGATACTTCCCGTCTTTATTTAACGCCGTGAAACACGTCCGAGCGAAGCGGTGTTTTACCTTGTTACATGTTCTCTTACTGGCCAATACTTTGTTCAAGTTTTTCGCTAACCCATTGCTTGATGCTTTTATTTTCCCCTGTCGCTACTGCGGTGATTTGGGGTTGATTCTTAAATTAAATTTTCCGGAGAACTCTTTAGTTGGACTTATTCCATTTTCTTCGCAAACCTCCAAAAATGCACGTAATGAATTTCCGAACTCTTTAACGTAGCGCAGAAGAGCTTTTGCCATAAAAGTCAGCGCTGCAATTCAAGCTCAAGATTTTTCCTCAAAACAGATCTAACTCAGAGTCATCTTCAATTTTGGCTTTAAAACCATCAAACCCCACTATGTTCATAAGGTCAGCTCATTTTCTGCTAACCATTTGTGTATGCTTGCGACGGCACCCTTGTCCGTATTTGGAGAGGGATAAGGCCGATGAAAAACATGAACCCCACCAAAAAGAACTACTGCCCACCTGACCCAGCTCTCTCAGAGATATTTACGCTAAGCTCTTTGAACAAGGATTCAATGTCGGGCCAGCCGGTATTGGAACTTGTCGGGTGACGATAAATTTGCTCCAGCGTTGTCTGCGCGTCCAAGCACACTTAATGTGCAGTAGTTTTTGACCTTATACCGCTGTCATTTCCATTTCAATGGGTCTTCTCTAAAACCAGACGTTTCTAATTTCTCTAAAAACGTAAATGTTTTTGGAGCCTTTAGCTTTATTTCTGACCACACTTTATTGAATTCGCTTTTTTCAAGGTTTAGCTCTATACCAGAGCACCAATCAGTCCATGTATCTTTTCTTACTCGTTTTTTCTTTCTCAAGAAAATTTGTTCATTACATAGGTCTAAATAGTTATATATCAGCTCTCGGGTAAGTTCCTTTTTATCTTCAGAAACTGACTTGCCAATTAAAGCATCTACTGGAATTCCTTTCGCAAGCTCTCTGTATTGCTGATCAATAGAATCTTCAAACTCAGACTGTGCGATTTCAGAACTCACCCGCAATTGGAATGCTGCAACCAGCACACCAATAGTGGTAAATATTGATACGATGGAATTCCAATCAATGTTCATATCTATTTAGTACCGTGCGTATAACGCCGTTGCAAGGGACCACAGCGAACGTAGCAAATGCGACCTTGTTATGCATTTACTGAACCCAACAACATGTTTGGCTTGTAACCTTCTTCGATGTGAGGTCGAAAAGAATGCTTTCTCCTCCATCACAACGAAATGAAAGACGTGATCCTGACTTGCAAGTCTGCACTTCAATTTCTTCGTTTTCATTCTTATTAACCCATAGTATTCCTAAGTCGGTTATTTTCTCCACTTCTTTTACAACAATATCAATTTCTGCTTTTGATATTGTTTGCGAATATCTCAAAGGCACATTGTAATACCGGCCTTCAGAATATTCTGAAGTAACCCTATCTTTTTGCGGTATATAGCCATCTGGAAAAATAGTCGTAAAACTCATTGGTGTAATAGTGAATTTTGTAAAATGTTGTTTTCCATAACCAAATAGATAGACATCGATATCTTTACACATCGATTTAATCCTAGCCGTGTGATCACACGTATGAACCTGGTACATATAGTTCTCTTCTATACTGATTGAAACAATTTTTTTATCAGTTTCTTTTTCTATTTCTTTCAGAATGAATTCCACTTCCTTAGTAGAAAGACTCGATGGATATTCAAAAGGAATTGAACTGTATGCCTGACCATCAAAAATCAACGGTTGTATACCTTTATGCGTGCAGCCCGAGATTAGTAGACCTAGAAAAATCACCAATATTCTACGCATATGCATAACGCCGCGAACACGGGCGCGCTTTAGCGCCTCCAAGGGACGCAGTGAATGATAGTGTTTGCCTTGTATGATTCGTTTTATGGAAGCCTTACTTCACTGGAACGCATACGGTTTAAATCGCCTTCTGCAATTAAAGCCCCTTTATCAACAAGCACTTTAACTCTTTGAGCGTAAAAAATATCTGGTATCCCATCTATTCGCTCTGGCAATGCCATCATTGTTAGTCCAACAATCATTGCTACCTTACGGTTTGACCTCATTGCTTGCGAAAGAATCATACTATCTATTTTACTGAGTTGTTCCTCAGTCAACTTGTTCACTAGTTCACGTTGTTCCTTTGATAGAATTCCATCAGAAGTTTCCATTGTTATTTCCTCGGTACCTGTAAACCTAACGCCACGAACACGGGCGCGCAAAGCGCGTCCGAACATAGCGGCAGTGTTTTGCCTTGTATGATTGATTTCGGTTCATTTCCATCTTTCCATTACTTTCTTAAACGGGCAAATTGAGACCCACCTTTGGCAGCAGCGAAAGGCTACTTGCAGCAGCTCGATGTTTGCCAGGTTCTATTGAAACCGATAACAAGAATGAGCGCTGTCAATCTCTCAGGCATAACTTCGAATAGTCACGTGGGTCTCGAGCCCGAATATCAAGCAGGGGGTAGCTTATCCTATTAACAACCCTGAAATCAATGTGAGTATCGACACTAGTCAATCGCAACTCGATATTGGCGCACGCCCATCCGGCGAATTCTTCTGCGTTGTCGATAATGCCAATGGCATTGCCAAAGTCGTCAAACAAATCAAATCACTGAATCCAACTAGAGTGCTTATCGAAGCCACTGGCCGGCTAGAAATGGCGTTTGCCTGTGCGGCGTTTAAAGCTGGGTTACCTATTGTTGCTTGCAATGCTTTGACGGTTCACAACTTCGCTAAAGCCACCGGCAAACTCGCTAAAACCGATAAGCTCGACGCCTTCACCATCGCACACTACGATGAAGCGATGAAACCTCAATTAACGCAGATAAAACCTGAAATACTACAACTTATCAGCGACTTGATCGCTGTTCGTAGTCAGTGCCTACACATGAGCACTCAACAAAAGAACCGATTAAAGCGCATGCCCAAACCGGTACACGCACCAATACTGCGTGTGCTCAAATTGATTCAAAAATGAAGTCGAATGGCTTGATAAGAAACTAGAGAAAGCCATTACTCAGGTGCCTGAGTGGCAGCACAACGTTGACATACTCAGGAGCGCGCATGGCTTGCGCGAGAAAACAACGGGTGATGCTCAACGCGATGATGAAAAACCGAACTTATTGGGAAGAGTCTATGCCGTAATTACTTGACTAGAAACCATAGTCTCTTGTTATAAAGCCGACTTACACAATCCATATGCGTAATCATCGACATAGTTATTATTGATAAGGCT
>JAESTB010000374.1 GCA_016763815.1 Arenicella sp. | reverse complement strand
GATTACGATGGTGA
The DNA here is from genome assembly GCA_016763815.1 of Arenicella sp. GTDB lineage: Bacteria > Pseudomonadota > Gammaproteobacteria > Arenicellales > Arenicellaceae > Arenicella. The sequence continues at coordinate 4,407 of JAESTB010000374.1, read as the reverse complement.
TGGATCAATGCGTGGCGATCCAGTGAGACCCAATGATTGGTGTCTGTAGATCCTAGAAGCCTTTCAGGCGTAGCGAATATGAACAGAATCAAGCGGGTGTGGTGGGACCGTATGAATATGATAATTTTGACTTGTGAAACATTTCTAGCGTCAGCAGGAGAAGTATGACAGACACTCATAAGATACAAACGGACAGGCTAGCGGAGCTTTACGTGAGTCAATATAACTTTAATGAGTATCTAGGTTGCTTAAGCGATGAGCACCCTGAATTATACAATCTTATTAGCCACGAGAGATTTAGCGACGCCGAACAGCATGTTTCGAAAATGGATATGAGTTCGTGGGAGTTCGAAAATGAAGAAATGGGCGGACGCGGATTGGCATACAATGCGGCACAGAAAAGCGCAGACAATCGTAAAGTTGGCATGACCAGACTTCTTGAGTGCTTCTCGTCTGGCTCAGGAATTCCGGATCAAAATTTCAAAATATTGGATATCCTAGGAGGTGATGGAACACTTGCAAGGTTTTGTAAAAAGCTGGACCATCAGGCCCCGACGATTTATACCGCGGATATATCAAAACTCATGATCGACGCCTGTCACGCACAAGCGTTACCATGCGTACGTCAATCCGCAACCACAAGCTTGTTTCAAGATAACGTGCTCGACGGTGTTCTGATTGCTTATGGTAGTCATCACCTCGATAGTAACGCACGGAGTCAGGCAGTTAGCGAAGCACACCGTACACTAAAAGTAGGCGGCCACCTTGTATTACATGATTTTGAGATAGGAGGAAGATGTGCCGAATGGTTTGACAGCGTTGTGCACCCCTACTCCCAGACTGGGCACCCCCACCCGCATTTCTCGCGCGAAGAAATGTTCCGCCTTTTTGAAAACGCGGGATTTTGTGACATAAACGTTTTTAGTATAGACGACCCATTCACTTTAGACGGACGCTCACCAGAAGAAGCCAAACACAATGCAATTATGCATATGTATGACATGTATGGGCTGATCAAAATCGGCAATACGGTCAATGAAATCAGGCCACGCCTTGAGCAACTCATTTCCGAAACACTTGGCCCTATATCGATTAAACAGAAAGGAACTCGATATATCGCCACTATTCCACGCGAGGCACTAGTTGCTAGCGGCAACAAATAAATCTTTAACAATGTGCCCCTCTCTACATGAACACAACCCCCAAGAGTAAAAACTGGAGAAGCGCTGATGAACAGTATCGAAAATCGCCTTAAAGACATTTTAATCATAGACCTCTTCATAGAACTTGAAAAGAATAAAATTCTTGCAGCTCATTCGTTTCGAAATGATTTAGGTATCGATTCGATCGGCTTTGTTGAGTTGAAGTCTCAAGTCGAGAAACAATTCAGTATTGTTATTCACGACGACGATTTCACTCCTGATAACTTCTCAACAATATCGTCTCTCACAGAACTAATTAATCGTTATGGCAAGGCCAATGGTGTGCGGGGGTAAGATGTTCCAAAGCACTTCTGCAATAGTGCGTTCTAACATTGCCTTACAAGAGGCAACAAGGTGCTATCAATTTAAGGCAAGAACAATATGAGTGAAGCAGCGAGAAAGATTATTGACAGCGCAAATGAGCTCGATCGGCGCATTTCTGATTTTAGTGATTTCTCACCAAATTACGACCAGCTACAAAAAGAATATGCTCAGCTGGCGTTGCAGCCAGGGTCCGCTGTTCTTATTTTCGCTCCAAACGGTATCGCATTTCTATTTCATTGGATAGCGGCAATTGCAAATGGCTATGTTCCTTGTGCTATCGCACCATCAACCAAAACATCGCTAATAACAGCGCTTCAAAAATCGTTACATATCGCCGCTATCGTCGGACCTCAACTGGATCCTGCCCTCTATCAAGCGGAAAATTTTGGTAAAATAGGAACATTCAATGTGGTTGTTTTTGATAAAACGAAACCAGCATATGAACCCAACGATGTACTTATTCTAACGACAGGTACATCAGGACAACGAACCGCGTGTGTTCATACTGTTGACTCTCTTGTGTGCAACGCGAGCATGACCAATAAAGCGCTCAACATAACGGCAAACGATAAACAGCTAATAGTTTTGCCGATGTACCACACTTACGGACTTGTCACTCAAAGCATTGGGGCTATTATTAGCGGCTGCGGACTCGTAATCGACGGACCACCGTTCAACGCCAACCGCTTTGCCAGGCTCATCGAAAAAGAAGACATCTCGATAATCGCAATCACCCCCACTATCGCCCGAGACCTCCTTAAGCGAGACATTGTTTTACCTGCTGTGCGGGTAATAAGCATCGGTGGCGATCAAGTCTCGCCTGAAGAAGTGACGCGTTTTCTAAGCAAGCCATTTGTAAATGAGTTATACATTACCTATGGCTTAACCGAGGCTGGCCCGCGAGTATCCTTTCTACCAGCACACACAGCCCCAGTTGATAAGTACGATACGGTGGGAATTCCATTCGACGGTATATCCACAAGAATCGAAAACCCTGATGTCGACGGCGTAGGCCAGCTCTTGGTCAAGACACCTTCTGTCTGTCGGAGAAAGGTTGGCTCCACGATAAATCGCCAACCATTCACATCTGATGGCTTTTTAGAGACGGGCGATCTTTTTATCAAGGACGACGCCGGATATCTTCGCTACGTCACACGAAGTGCCGACATATTGTTTATAAAAGGCGAAAAACTGAATGCTCGAAGCATCGATGCAGTTGCGCAGTCACACCCACATGTCGAGTTTGCTCGAACAACGATAAACAACGTAAATTTGCTCGTTACACGTCTATGGGCGACAGATGACAAGATCCTTGATTTGGATGAAGTAAGAAGGTTCATGATGTCTTTTCTTCGACTGCACGAGGTTCCAGATAACATCATTCAGGAGACAAATGCCGAGTTCCACAAATAGTATATTCCTACTCCCATACGGTGGCGGTAGCGCTGCGAGTTTCAGATCTTATGTTGATGACTTCCCACCTGAGATCGGACACGTAATTCCGTTGGAGTTAGCCGGACGAGGAAAACGGTCTGATGAGGAAGGTGCCAGAACCATCCGCGAGTGTGCTGCGCTTGCTCTTCAGCAGATCGATATAACAAGTGGGGATTATGTCCTCCACGGCCACTGCATGGGAGCACTTCTAGCCTTTGAAGCTATCAAGTTAATACAGGGTACTGGAGGTCAACTTCCCCGATTCATGGTGGTTTCGGGACGTAATGCGCCTAGGCATACAAATGAATGGTTACTTCGAGTAGCGACGATGGATGATCGTGGTTTATTCAGCGAATTACAGCAACTCGGCGCTGTACCAGAAGGTTTGAATTTTGCCATGGCACAACCTTTCCTGACTAAAATCCGAGGTGATCATGCTATGTTTTGCGATTACAGTCCCGGTGAAGCGCGCATAGGTGTTCCAATACTCGCATTAGCGGGTAAAAGCGATAAGATGACCAATGCCAGCGCACTGGCTGAGTGGAGAGACTACACATCAGTGCAATTATCAATTGAGTGGTTGGATGGCGGGCATTACTTCATCATTGAGCAACCTAGACTCGTAGCACACCATTTAGCGGAGTTTTCGAAGCGGGTAGACAATCCGCCGACAGACGAAGAAATCTAGTGCGAATTTCGGAATCCGGCGGTACTAGTCGAGCAATGAAACCTCTCGCTGTCTCCGCTTGGTCGATGATCACCCCATTCGGCGAAGATGAAGCGACGATAGAGGCTCTGTTCAACCAACAATCAGCACTCTCTAACCTTTCATCGCCTTGGCAACTTCGTAACACTCTGGCCGCAGTAGTCTCGGAGCGACCGAGTCACGTAACGCGTGACAGCGACTGGCAGCGTTACCTTGCCACGTCCGTCGTCGATAAGGTATTGGATTCTCTCGCAATGGGCGTGCCGAACGCTGGTGACCGATGTGCGTTCGTGTTTGCAACCAGCTTCGGTCATCTACTCGATGATGCTGGTAGCGATACGATGTCGACTTGGGCAAGTGATTGTGTTCGAAGTGCGGGCAGCGATCTCGCTCCCGTCGTGGTCGGATCTGGGTGCTCGTCGGGTTCGGATGCCCTAGGTGTCGCTGGAGCGATGCTCGATAGCGGCATGATAGATTTTGCAATTGTTGTCGCTGTGGATATCGTGACTGACGCTAAGCGCATCGCGCATTCGACCTTGGGAACCATGGCAACAAGTAAACTTAAGCCCTTTGATATTAATCGAAGTGGGATGCTACTAGGGGAAGCGTCCGCGGCACTCGTACTCCGGAGAAGTGAAGACTGTGCAGAACGAAAGGGAGAGTTAATCGGAATCGGGGCGTCAAACGATGCTTTTGGACTGACTGGCCCTGATCCATCCGGCCTATCGGTCCGTCTCGCTT
>JAESTB010000373.1 GCA_016763815.1 Arenicella sp. | reverse complement strand
TTCCCTCGGCCGTTAGTCATAAAAACTGTTGCTTTATATGCCCCCTAAATTGAAATTGTTAGTTATTTATACACATCTTAAGAATTAGCTAACTAAATAAATTTCAGATTTATTTTTATTCGATCTTTTACTGGTAAGTTATATTTAACTATTGTACAGTTTGTGATGTTACGACGAATATTGGTGCATGACAACAGTTTTTTGCACCTCAAAAGAATTAAATGGAAGCAAGGATTGCGGATCTGTCGAACATTAAATTTCCGATTACGTTAATACTTGCCAAATTTATTAGCATTACTAATTTCTAAACATCAAAGAGGATATATGATGAATTTAACAAAGTTATCGGCCATATCAATGGCTTGCTTAGTCGGAATGTCAGCCAACAGTTTTGCAGCTAATATTGACGACCAGAACGCTCAAACGATGAGCAAAAGAGTGAAAATCAACGCTGATTGCCAACCTGCTGTGCATTACCCAATGGGGCGCAAGAAAGCCAAACGAAGCTCAATCACTTCAACAATAAAATTGTTGCCCCCTCAAGGCTCAGGCTTCCGTGAAGCAATGGGCGGTGCCACCTCACAAGTTTCAATGAAGAGCTTCCACAATGCGACTGGATCCATGTATGTAGCCGCTAATCGAAACGGATCTACTGACATAACGTTTGACTTCTATGGGCTTTTCCCAATGGGCGTCTATTCGCTTTGGAATGTCATCGATGCCAACTACGATAAAGGAACGTTTGCCGATGCGCCATTGCCAGATGAGTCTGGTAGAACTTTCCCGGTTAGACCTGGTTATTTAGGTGCACCAGATGGCTACGGTAACCACGGGTTCCAAGCCAATAAATGCGGTAGTGCTAACTTCACTATTCATGTAAACGGCCGTCCCGGCGCTGAGTTTTTACTTGACTTCCACAGCAATGGATTCCTGCCGGGGGTTAAGGGAGAGACTATTTTTCCTGGCGTATTGTGGGGAAAATTTCCTGATTTTGATTAATCATTTAATAAATAAGCAGTTAATCACACCACTTAATTTTAACTTTTAGCAGACCCGCGATATCCGGCTATTAATCAAGGAAATATCGGGTTGTTATTACGTTCTTTATGGAAAAATTTATGAATATCGACAAAAATCTAACCACTGCAGTTACTCTTGGTTTAGTTGCCATGACGCTATCAGCGATATCAACTACCGCTTTAGCCAAACACGGTAACTCGGGCAAATCAGCTCGATCACTTTCGGTGATGGAACCCTGTCTCTCTACCCCGAGCTTGCCAGCTTGGAGTACTATGGAAAACTCACTTACTTCGCCACACAGCGAAGTAAAAACCTATGAAATTAAATTGGCACCACCGGCCAATCCTGACTTTCACGATCAAATGGGAGGATTGCCAACGGAAATGTCAGTAGAGACATTCCATGCTGCTGAGGGTACGATGTACATCGTTGAGCATCCGGATATGCGCACTGACATTACTTTCAGTTTCAACCACCTGATCCCTTTAGGTGTATATTCACTCTGGGATGTGACCGAGCCTGATTTTGCCAATTTTGCTGATCGCCCGCTTGCTGATAATGTTACCTGGGGCGACGACGTTAGAGACCAAGGCATGTTTGGTGGTGTAACAGGTATGGGTGTTCACGCACTGCGCGCTGACCAATGCGGCCGCGCTGAAATAACAGTCAACATGACCGAGCATCGTCCGGGTAAGGAGTTCTTACTCGATTTCCACGCCAATGACTACGCCAAAGGCGGCGTTAAAGGTCAAGACGTATTCCCAGGCGCATTGTGGGCCGTTTTTCCTGAATTTGATGATGATTAAATTCAGGACATTGCCCACATAGACGCTTTTTGAACGTACAGCTTTCTGCCCAGTGGTGGTAAGAGTTAGTCAGAGCGATCTTGTAATATTCATGGGGAATGATAAAAGAAAGGCCGGGTTAGGTAACTGACTCGGCTTTTTAACGTTAGGCTGATCAAAACATTCTAGAAACCATACGCTAGCGGAGCTATTGTCACCTCAGTGATGGGCTTAAACGTTGCTTAGACCGCAAACTTTGCGATCTCCACCTTCCTTCGTAAGTCGATTAATTTGCATAAACACACACTCTGATCTATTTTTAAGTAGCTTGGATGCAAAACATTCTCCCAATATTTAAACTAGATGAAGGTGAATTATGACTAACGTAGGTAACATCTTAACAAGCAAGGGCCAAGAAATATGGTCGATTGCTCCCGACAAATCTATATTCGATGCGCTTGAAATAATGGCGGATAAAAATGTCAGTGGCTTGCTGGTGTTAGAAAGCGGCAAACTGGTTGGTATATTCACCGAGCGTGATTATGCGCGAAAGCTCATCTTGAAGGGAAAGTCTTCTAAAAACACCAATGTAAGCGATTTGATGTCAAAAAACATTCTGTATGTCAAATCAAAAAACACCGTTGAAGACTGTATGAAACTGATGACGGCCAAACGTGTTCGTCATCTGCCGGTAATTGATAGTGGCCGGCTAATTGGAATTGTAACCATTGGCGATCTGGTGAAACAAATCATTTCGGAGCAACAAACGACCATTCATCAACTTGAGAATTACATTTCCGGCGGCTATTAATCAATCTTAAAGGCGGCTGATCTTTGAGTCGACGCTAGCAAAAGTATTTTTTGTTAGGTAACCTTCCCGTGTGTCCAAAGTCGATAACTGACACCCTGCCCTATGCTAGGGTTATCGGCTCTTCACGTTACGTCATCGTTAAGTAAATTCAGCTACGGTCTGCGCAGCAGAAATACCAGAACGATACCGACAATGAGTATTAGTATTAAAAGGCATAGTACGACATACCAGTATTTTCTTATTTGTTGCACTAAGTCACCGCCACTTACAGAGGGTGTATTCGCGCCGGGCCTTGGATCGTGATCGTTAGCATCTAAGGAGTCGGAATTTTGCCCTGATTCAGCACCATCACGGACGCTATCTGCCTTGTGCGGATCAGTACCTGCTAACCATTCCTCAAAATTGGTATTACCGTCATTGTCGGGATCGTCGTTTACATCATCATTCGGATTAGTGTTTGCGTAGTCTTCCCATCTATCTGATTTCCAGCAATGACTCTCTGCTATAAAATGGTGTCCATTGTTTTAGGTCATATCCGTTATTTGATGCACAACAGTTGCTTGATACACAACAATAGTGTTGTTAAAAATATGGCATAGTCTGTGCCAACGAACCATGCCAAAAAAATTTCTGGCGCTCGAAAAAATACCATGGATAATATCTATAACTACTACGCGATTTTTAAGCCTTATGGTGTGCTAAGCCAATTCTCCCGACCTGAACCTCATCATAAGACACTTGCCGATTTAGGCTTTAAGTTTCCCAAGGATGTTTACCCTGTGGGTCGGTTGGATAACGATAGCGAGGGGCTTTTGATTCTTACAAACGACAAAAACCTCAATCATCAGTTATTGAATCCAAGTTTTGCGCATAGTCGCACCTATGCCGTCCAAGTAGACGGACAAATCACCAATGAAGTTATTAAGATGCTAGAAGATGGAATAGCGATTAAGGTCGGTAAAAAGAGCTATCAAACGATGCCGGCAAATGCCAAATTATTGCCTAAAGGGCCGAGTCTAGCTGAGCGAGATCCACCTGTTCGTTTTCGTAAATTGATACCTACTAGTTGGCTAGAACTAACCTTAATTGAAGGTAAAAACCGACAAGTACGTAAGATGTGTGCAAAAACAGGTTTCCCGGTACTGAGGCTGGTACGCACTCGGATAGAGAAATTACTATTGAATGGCATGCAATCAGGCGATGTAAAAAAGTTAGACGGTAAAGATTTGAAGAAACTATTAGGTATCTAGGTCTGTTACTTACCGCCCTTCCGCGTTATTTAATTTACTCTGGTTCCACTTACTCAGGCCTGAGCCTGTTATTAATAATTCCAAACTAGTAAAGTCAGTTGATATAAAAATTGCGCGTTTTCATAGCGTTAAAAGGAGTGAAAGCTTAATGATAAAAAGTAAATTCAACAAAAAACATACCGCCGAAAACGTCACAAAAGGATTCGACTTATCGGGTAAGAACATCGCTATCACCGGAATCAATTCAGGACTTGGTCAGGAGACGATGCGAGTGCTTGAGTCTCGTGGTGCGCATATCATTGGCATGGCTCGCTCGCTAGAAAAAGCGCAATCCGCAGCACTATCAAATGGCGGGAACATAACCCCACTGGCCTGTGAACTGAGTAGTTTTGAATCAGTCAAACTGTGCGCTGACTCAATTAAAGAGTTGGGCATTCCAATTGATGTATTGATTTGCAATGCCGGCATTATGGCCTTACCCCAGTTGCAACTGCAGAATGGTTTTGAACAACAATTCAATACCAATCATCTGGGCCACTTTATACTGGCGCATAATCTCATAGATCAGGTGAAACAAGCGGATCAGGGTCGAATAGTGATGCTGTCTAGTTTAGCTCATAAAATGGCACCCTCGAAAGGAATTGATTTTAACAATCTTGATGGCTCGCGCGGCTACAACGATTGGAAATTTTACGGTCAGGCTAAGCTGGCAAATTTATTGACCGCAGTGAGCTTAGCCAAGCGTCTAGAGGGCAGTTCTGCCACGGCCAATGCGGTTCATCCCGGTGTCATCAAAACCAATTTGGGTCGCAGCATGAGTGGCCTGCAAGGATTGCTAATAAACAACCCTCTTTCGAATCTTTTAATTAAGCTTGCGTTGGGGGGGAAGTCGATTTCGCAAGGCGCCTCTACACAGTGTTATGTAGCCACTGCGCCTGAGTTGTCAGATGTTAGCGGGAAATATTTTTTCGACAATAATGAAGAACGTCCGAGCCGCTTGGCACAAGATGACGCGCTGGCAGATCGACTTTGGG
>JAESTB010000372.1 GCA_016763815.1 Arenicella sp. | reverse complement strand
GTCACCGTTTCAGGATCTTCTGGTCGTCTCAATCTATCATCGGTCAGCGGTAACATTCGAGCCGATGGAGATGCCGAACAATTTGAAGCACAAACTATATCAGGCAATATTCGCGTGCACATCGGCACCTCTAACCGAATTAATTTAGAGTCGGTCTCAGGCGACATTAGCCTCAAAGTTAACCTCAGCGAGAGAGCTCGGCTCGATGCCGACACGGTAAGCGGTGATATAGAAATTGAGCTCGGCTCGGCGCCCATTAACGCCTCATTCGAAATTGAAACTGGCCCTGGTGGCGACGTAACAAACTTGCTTTCAGATCATAAGGCCAAACAAAGTTTCTCATTCTCAGGATCAATGCGATTCAAACTTGGTGATGGCGACAGCACAGTAAATTTGGAAACAATGAGTGGCACCATCACCTTAGACCGCTAACCATGGTAAATGCGATTTCGCTAACGCGCGCGTTGGCCAGGGCAAGACCTATGAACGGCGTCTAAACTCTAAGTCCGCAGGCCATGGTTTATGATCACATTGATCACAAACAATATCGATCACCAACGGCTTGCCGCAACTTGAATGCGTTAGCGGGCTAGATTCATTCGCGTAGTTAAGGTTGCCCGCAACCCATTGTCTCAAGGTCATTACAAATGGGAACAACGCTTTGCCCTTATCGGTCAAAATATAATTGTGTCGTGGCGGGTTTTTCTGATATTCGACTTTTTCGAAAATCTTATTGCTAACCAACTGCTTCAAGCGCTCTGACAGAACGCTCGGGGGTGTATTCAATTGTGTTAAAAACGCGTCGTACCTTTGCACCCCCAAAAATGAGGCAATCAAGACTAATAATGTCCATCGGTCGCCTATAAGTGACGCCAAGTTAGAATTACCAAGGTCGGGGCCTGAGGCACTCTTAACTCGCTTTCGGTTTTGCGTGTTGTAAGTACGAATCTCTTCGAGTTGCGACTCTAAGCGCCGACGTAGTTCGGACCAGGCGACCTCGTCGAAGAATAAATTTTGTTTACACGCCCTGCATACCACTTTAGGCCGCATGAAGGCATTGCAATGATGGTGAAAAAGCCCATCCGATATATCAACATAATCGGCGGTCTTCCAATCAGCCTCCCATTTTGCTGCCAGCAAAGAAGGCCCAAATAGACCTAAACCCTTCTCGGTAAATTTGTACTCAAACCGATTCGCCGCGTTGCTATAGGGGTGTTTATAAAAGATTTCGTGCTCAATCAACGCATTCAGTCGACGAGATAGGGTCGAGCGGCTAGCACCCGTCGCTGCCTGAAAAGCATCAAAGCGATTGACCCCATAAAACGCCGAGCGAAGAATAAGCAGGGTCCATCGATCTCCAATAACATCCAGACCATCAGCAATAGCTTGATTAAGTATAAGTTGTTCAGACATAACATCAGCTTAGCAAACACCCATAAAGATGTCGCGCATAGTCGCTATTGGCTAAAAAAACACTATCACAAACTAAGGATTCTCACCTTGAATACTTAGAGGATAGTCAAACGACGGCAAAAATTAATCCAATATTCACAATTCTAATCTTGACGTGTCGTCCAATTAGCTATTTAATCAAAAATCAGTTTCATAGAAGTAGTTACTGAGCAGTAAAATAAATCAGCCAAAAAAAGAGATCACGATGACAGTTACTTGGAAAAACACGGTAGAGCATACAATCAAACGTGGCATTCACCCCTACCTCAACGGTGCATGGGCTCCAATGTTTGATGAAGTAAACGCCACCGATATGGAGGTAATTGGCGAAATACCAAAAGACATTGACGGCGTCTACATACGCAATACCGAAAACCCAGTCCATAAGCCCATTGGGCATTACCACCCTTTCGACGGTGATGGCATGTTGCACTCAATATCATTTAGAGACGGCAAAGCTGAGTATCGAAACCGCTTTATTCGTACTAAAGGTTTTGACGCAGAGCAACAGGCCGGCAAAGCGCTCTGGACTGAATTCGTTAACGATGCCAAACTCTCGACCCGGCCGGGTTGGGGCGCACAAGAATATATTAAGGATTCAAGTTCTACAGACGTAGTCGTTCACGCTGGCCAAGTACTCTCAACCTTTTGGCAGTGTGGTGAAGGCTATCGACTTGACCCTTACACCTTAGAGCAGCACGGCACTGAATCTTGGGTACCTGAGGAAGGTATTTCAGCGCATCCTAAAGTCGACGAAAATACCGGCGAAATGATGTTTTTCAATTACTCGAAAAATCCGCCGTATCAACACTACGGGGTGGTCAACAAAGACAACCAACTGGTGCACTACACACCGGTGCCACTACCTGGCCCTCGCCTGCCACACGATATGGCATTCACCGAAAACTATTCTATACTGGTAGATTTACCATTTTTTTGGGATCCCGAAAAACTAGCGCGCGGTAAACACGTACCAACCTATTACCCTGATACGCCAACTCGCTTCGCGATTCTCCCACGCTTTGGTAATCAAGACGATATCCAATGGTTTGAGGCCGCACCGACCTATGTTTTACATTGGATGAACGCTTATGAAGAAGGCGATGAAATCGTGTTAGACGGCTACTTTCAAGACAAGCCTGACCCAGCGCCAATGCCAAGAATGCCAAAAAACGCAGGTAAATTCATGGCCGGCTTAGATCAACAATCATTTCAATCTAAACTGCACCGCTGGCGCTTTAATCTAAAAACCGGTGAGACCAAAGAAGAGCGCCTAAGTGAGCGTGTATTAGAGTTTGGTACTTTTAACCAAGCTTACGCTGGCAAGAAAGCGCGCTATCTTTACTCGACCTACAGTAAACCAGGCTGGTTTTTATTTGCCGGCATTGTTAAACACGACTTAGAATCCGGCGAGACAAGCGAGCTCTACTTTGGCAGCAAACGTTATGGCAGCGAAGCGCCGTTTGTGCCGCGCACCAACGCGCAAAGTGAGGACGATGGCTATTTAGTAAGCTTTATAACTGATACCAAGAAAAATCGCTCTGAATGCGTATTAATTGATGCTCAAAATATCGAGGCTGGCCCCGTCTGCAGCATTATTTTACCGCATCGAATTGCCAGTGGCACTCACGCTACTTGGGCTGATGGGCCGACTATACGTGATGCCCAAGAGCGTCAAAGCACCCCGCGCGCCGCTGCACAATCTTCGGCTAATCAGGACTAGAGCAAAACCACGTGCTTAGCTGTTAGCGTTATAATTACAACTGTATGGTAAAAGTCAGTTTCACTGAACAGGTTTAATAAGTCATGAGAAAATCTCGAATTTACATCCTCGGCGGCCATCGAAGCGACTTCGCTCGAAACTGGGTTCGTGAACAAAAAACAATTTTCGATCTATTTAGCGATTCAGTCAAAGGCGCGTTAAACGACACTAAACTTGACCCTGCTGATATCCAAGTAGGCCATGTCGGTAACTTCGTCTCAGCGTCCTATACCGGTCAAGCTCACTTAGGCGGCTTCTTCGGCCACGTAGATCCGGCACTGGCCTACCTCCCGGCATCGAGTCATGAAGCTGCTTGCGCCTCAGGCTCAATGGCGGTGCTAGCGGCAATGGCCGACTTGGAGTCGGGGCGCTATGATCTTGCCTGCGTGGTCGGCATTGAAATGATGAAGGTCGCGGAGCCAGCGATAAAAGGCGACCCGCTTGCTGCTGCCGCTTGGGTTGGTAAAGAATGGGTCGACTCTAAAGCCGTATGGCCTTGTGCTTTCAGTGACCTAATTGACGAATATTCGAGCACCTTTGGTGTCTCAAAAACGCACCTCGAAGCAATCTCCGCTAAAAACTACGCTAATGCTAAGCATAACCCGAACGCGCAATCTCGCCATTGGGACATTAGCCCAGAAGCGTTTAGCGATAATGACGAACTAAACCCTATTATCGCCGGTAACATCCGACGATTAGACTGCGGCCAAATCACCGACGGTGCGGCAACCGTATTATTAGCCACATCTGAACGAGCACAAGCCTACGCCAAAGAACACGGAATCAGTCTCGATAGCATCCCCTATATAAAGGGCTGGGGACATATAAATGCACCGATGCAATTTAGCCAAAAGCGCCGCTTAGCCCAAGGTGAAAAAACGCTGTTGCCGCATGTAAAAATGCTATTTGAACAAACGCTTAAGCGAGCTGGCCTGACTAGCATAGAACAGATAAGTGGTATGGAAGTTCACGACTGCTTTAATATTACCGAATATATGATCGTTGATCATTCAGGCTTATACACGCCAGGGGAAGCTTGGAAAGCAATAGAAAACGGCGATACTCAAATTGACGGAAAATTACCAATCAACGCTAGTGGTGGCTTGATAGGTCAAGGCCACCCAGTTGGAGCAACCGGTGTTCGCATGTTACTTGATTGCGCCAAACAAACCACCCACCGCTATGAAGGGCGGCAAATCGCAAACGCTGGCGATATGATGACGTTTAACCTAGGCGGCAGTACAACAACCTGTGCCAGCTTTATAGTAGGTACTACTTAACAGGGGCGGACTTGCCTCATGCGTAACGCTAGTAGCGCTTCTCGATTGGGTCGGTGCGCTTCCATTTAGCGCGCCCGCCAGGCTTTAGTCTAGTTCTTAGTTCGCCAGAACGATCGAGACTCAACGTCGCCTTACCAGATTCATTAGAACCGACAGTAAACGTATCTCCGGCCCAGCGGGGCTTTTTATTACTCACGCTCAGTACATTTTCAAATATCTTGGTGCCTACCAATCCTGGGGCCCAGTCGTTTCGCATGACTTCGGCTTCATAGCCACCCTCGGACAAGGTGATTACGATATATACCGACTCGCCAACTTGTTTCCAATAGCCATTTAGCGGGTCGTCGCCCTGTTGAGCAAGTGCGACATTTAGACCGCTGGCTAAACCTAAAACCAGCAAACAAAGACCTTTCCATCTTGTAACCATAACTCTCCAACCCGAGCGCTCTAGTCTTGCAGCGCAATTTTATATTTATAAACCCGTTATGCTAGTAGCAAACACCAAGACTCCTTATCTTCGGAGCCTGCTGCTGCTCATGATCCGATGCACTTTGCAGCCGATCGTTTTTAGTGTCAATGCTCGAAGCTCCAGTATCAAAACTCTCGTCGAGTAAGGCCAAAACCAAACTAAAGCCCATTTAACGATTTCAATTCTACCGTACTAAGTAACTTACCCATAAGTATGCATTACCCAAGCCTACTGGCGCTAAATTCTTGAGACGCGGTTAAGCTCGAAAAATCAGAGATAACTTTACTGCCTATGATCTGGCTCGCAACTAATTTTTCACTGATCGTTACCCAACATGACATGCCTAACACATACCCATGCTGCTTAGACAGTTCACAGTTTATTGGCACAATCGGTTGT
>JAESTB010000371.1 GCA_016763815.1 Arenicella sp. | reverse complement strand
GGCGCAGATAAACACATTTTAGAGTAGCGTTAGAAGCACCAATTACTTTAATAATACTAAAAAATATAACGAGATTTCCCATGGCTGACGACATTTTTCTGATCCCTGAAGAACAAGATGAGCGTGCCCGTAAGTGGCTTAAAGACAATGGCCCAGCACTAGCTATAGGTATTGCTTTAGGTTTAGCGGCGATCTTTGGTTACGAACAATACAAAGATAGCGTTCAACGAAATGCTGAGCACGCTTCTGCGCTGTATCAAGCCGCGTTAACCGAGGTTAGCGATTCAAGCTTGTCCGACATCGACGCACAAGTAACCGAGCTTAAGGAAAACTATGCTTCGTCATCGTACGCGGCTAAAGCGGCCTTATTGAAGGCCAAGAAATTATCCATAAGTGATTTAGATGCGGCTTACATCGAGCTTCAATGGGTTGTTGACAATGCCGCCGAGCCTGGCTTACAGCACACGGCTCGAATTCGCCAAGCGAAGATCAAACTGTCGCAAGACGACTTAGAGCAGGCGCGAGTGCTGGCGAGTTTTACTCCAACACAGGGCTTTGAATCTAATTATGACGAAGTGTTAGCTGAAGTAAATGTTCGTGAGGGCAACACAGAGAAGGCGCGAGAGCTTTTTCAAAAGGCGATTGACACATTGCCTAGTTCACAGTCAGGTTACGCTCAATTATTGAGTTTGAAAATCGACCGCTTGCCGGCCGCCGCAGCGCAAGCTAGCGTCGATGCCAACTAATAATAAGAAGTGTATTGGCGGTCTAGGCCTACAGTTGTAGATTAGAATTTGTAAGGAATGATAATAATGAAAAATTCGCGTTTAATAATAGTACTTGCAATGACAGTTATGTTGGCTGCATGCGGCGGCAAATCTAAGAAAACTGATTTCTTTGGTGAAGATCCAAAGCCTAGCAAACCTAAAGTCCAAACCATTACTGAAGTTGAAAAAAACTGGCGAGTGGGTTTAGGGGGGAAGATTCAAACGGGTGACGCAGTGCTTTCACCGGTTCTTTTCGGTGCTGATATTTATGCGGCGTCGGCAAACGGGAGAGTCTACAAGTTAGCGGCTGAAACGGGAAAACAAGTTTGGAACGTGAAGTTGTCAAAAGAGGTTATTTCGGCTGGCGTTGGTGTTGGTGGCGGCTTGGTGTTAGTCGGCACTGATCAAGGGTTTGTTTACGCTTTTAATCAAACAGACGGTTCAATCGCTTGGAAGGCTGCTCTTAGTAGTGAAATCTAGCTAGCCCGGTGATTGATAGCGGCGTCGTTGTGGCACGCACGGGCGATGGTAAAGTGGTTGGGTTGTCTTCTTATGATGGCAGCGTCAAATGGACTATTAGCCGTCAGCTGCCTAAGTTAACCCTGCGCGGCGAATCGCGCCCGGTACTGACTCAAGGTGTTGTTTTTATTGGATTTTCTGATGGAAATATGGCGGCGCTTCAAGCTGAGAATGGCACTGCTTTATGGGACTTTCCGATCTCATTTCCGCGTGGAACAAACGAAATTGACCGATTGTCTGATATCGATACCAACCCGTTGTTAGTGGGGGATTATTTGTACATCAGTTCATACCAAGAAGTAACGCATGCGCTTGATATTCGTAAGCAACGAATTGCCTGGAGCAGCGATGTATCGTCGTTTCACTCACTTGCCTACGATGCCGCTTATCTTTACGTAACGGACAAACTTGGCGTAGTACACCAGCTTGGCCGTACAGATGGCCAGAAGGGGTGGTCACAAACAGACTTACAATACTTCCAGGTGAGTGCTCCAATATCGGTTGGCCCGTATATATTGGTAAGCGAAGGCGATGGGGGTTTATACGTGTTGCGTAAAACCGACGGAGCTATCGTCGGCAAACATAGCCTTGGCGCGAAAACAATTATTGGTGAACCTATCGTCGATTCAGACATGATCTACTTTTTAGACAGTGACGGTAGTTTGCAATCAATTAGTATCATCAACAAAAGCTAATCGTATGTTGGCGCACGCGCAGGCTGATGTTTTAGTCTTTTAGAGCGCCTATGACATTGATTTCAAATTTATAATTTCTTCACTAGGTAACACAACCGTGGAACAACACGACATTATCGAAACCACTCCCACGGTTGAAAAACCTAAGCCCATTATCTCCATTGTCGGGCGGCCTAACGTCGGGAAATCAACGCTTTATAATCGACTGACTCGTAGCCGAGATGCCATCGTAGATGATAGGCCCGGCGTGACACGTGACCGTATGGTTGGTGTCGGGCGAATCGGAGGCACACCTTATTGGGTGGTCGACACCGGTGGAATCGAATCAGACAATGATGAAATTCACAATTTGATGAGAGATCAAGTTAATCAGGCGTTGCAAGACAGCGACGCAGTGATATTTCTCGTTGATGGTCGTGATGGTGCGACAGCAGTAGACTTCGAGATCGCTGAACAATTGCGGCGCAATACTGGCATTACTGTTTACCTAAGTGTTAATAAAGCTGAAGGCTTAAACAAGGGCATGATTGCCGCTGACTTTTATCAGCTTGGTTTGAGTGAGCCGCACATTATTTCTGGTAAGAATGGTGACGGCGTCAACCTGTTGATGAACCAGATTCTTACTGAGACTGAAGGTAAGCGTGACGCTGAGAATAGTGAGTATGATATACCGGCAGGTGTTGCTAAATTAGCCATCGTTGGGAGACCAAACGTGGGTAAATCAACCTTGGTCAATACTTTGGTTGGTGAAGAACGAGTGGTAGTTTTTGACATGCCCGGCACCACCAGAGATAGCATTCATGTACCGTTTAAGGTCGGCGATAAAGAGTATGTCTTGATCGATACCGCCGGTATGCGCAAAAAATCGCGTATTGATGATCGGGTCGAGCGGTTTTCAGTCATGAAGACCTTGCGAGCGGTTGAACTTGCGCAGGTTGTTGCCGTTGTCATTGACGCACAGGACGGCATTGTAGATCAAGATAATCGATTGATTAACCTAGTGTTTAGCAGTGGGCGCTCACTGATGATTCTGGTTAATAAGTGGGATGGTATGAGTAAGTACGATAAAGAACAGGTTCGTGCGCAAATAGATCGTAAATTCAGTCATATGGGAAATATTCCGATCGAATTTATTTCAGCTAAGTACGGCAAAGGCGTCCATACCATCATGCCACTTGTCGATAAGTTGTATGAGAGTGCCATGACTGACATGAGCACCGGTCAGATCAATAGAATTCTGGCTGACGCTGAAGAAAAACGTAACCCGCCAATGGTCGGTAATTATCGAATTAAGCTTAAGTTTGGTCACCAGGGTGGTATGAATCCGCCGCACGTGATTATTCACGGCAATCAGTTGGACAAGTTACCAAAGACTTATGAACGTTATATCTCAAACACCTTTGAGAGAGCTTACGATATGGTCGGTACAAAGGTGCGCTTAACCTTCAAGATATCTGAGAATCCTTACGAGCCGGATAAAACCTCGCGCAAGAGTAAAGATAAGGTTAAATACCGAGGTGGCGGTAGGCGTAAAGCCAAAGATAATAACAATCAATAGCGTCATATATTGAATCGTATTTTTACCTGTTTTTATCTTAGGGCTGCTCTTGAGCAGCCCTAAGTTTGTATAGTGATTGCACAACAAGTGGGGCTTGCCGCCATGGCAGAAAATGGCCTTCATCGCTAAGCTGCATCACTTCAATAGTGTTAAACGTTGACTGCCATTTTGTCGCTGCATAGTTTGGGTTTTTGGGTGAGACGAGTTTGTCATTGCCTCCTTGTATGATCAGTAGGTCGGCGTTTAGCGTCGCCAGCCTTAATTCGGCGTCCATTAATTTCAATTGTTTGCGTAAGCCCATAATTTCTCTATTCGAGTACTTCATCGCGTTACCAATTAGACTCGATATTGCCCAAGTGCTAGCCGCCCAGTTGTACCAACGAGGCTTACCTAATTTAGGGTCTAGAGAGCCTGCCAATAACAACAGCGAGTCAACTGAGTCTGGAGCGTATAAAGCGACTTTTGGGGCTATCGAAGCGCCCAGCGAATGACCGACGAGGGTCCACTTTTTTGTTGGGTATTGGTCCATTACAGCTTTAATTGCACGAGCTTGTAGATCAAAATCGCCATCGATTAACTTGGAAGCTAATGGTGATTCACCCCAGCCTAAGCGGTCGACTGAAACTATGAAAAAGTCGCGTTGCAACTGTGTACTTTCGAGGTAGTTTTCAAATGCGCCCCAGCCGCCGGGCGTGCCGTGGATAAACAGCACACCGGGTTTCTCAACATTACCAGAAGAAGCGTAGTGAATTTTGTGCTGAGCTAACGCCGCAAAGTGAAAGCTTATACTGCTATCAAGCTCAGCTGATCGTTCATACGGTTGCGCCAAGACGTTAACGTTGGCGATCAGTGTAATTAGCGCCGTGGCAAGGCCGACAAACGCGAATCCATGACGGCTAATTTGAAATTTCGACATAATATTTTATCACGTTTAAGCTAATCGTCCGTAGCGAGTACTCGGTCTCGGCATGCTCAGGGTTCTAGTTGTGTTAGCACTTGCGGGTCTATGTAGGCATTATTCATTACGGTTTGCCATACCAAGGTTTTACCGGCAGATACAGATTGATCCAAAGCTCCCTCGTCTGTTGCTATAAGTTTGCCAATGGCCGTTCCGGAGACAATACCACTACCGACTTTTACGGTTATATCGCTCAGCCCTGATAAAATGCTGTACAGACCTCGCCCATGATCGAGGTAGACAGTAGAAATACCAGATGCCGACGTCTCTATTTTCGAGACAAGAGCGGTTTGAGGAGAGACAACGGTACTGAGTTCTGTCGCGCTAATGACAACTGCATTTGGCGTGTATAGCGCACCTAGCTTGGTATCGTATAGCTTATGCCCAAAGTTATTTGACCACTTACCGTCTAACGGCCACTGCAGAGGTAGGGTCGGTTGCTGAGTATTGCTAAAATCGATATCGCTAAACGAGTCGGCCGCTTCGAATACTACATGCCGATCGATGATGCCATTTCGCTCGGAGTATTCACGGAACGGGTAATTATTCTGTTTGACGACAATTTTTTGATATTGAACTGTGGAACCATCGACGCCGGATTTGATATACACCACATACTCGCCGGGCAATGTTTCGAGGCTCAGCCCGACTAGTATTCTCCAATAATCTGCATACTCGATCACAACCGGCTCGTTAGTTCCGAATTTTACCTCGGGAATGTCAGGCGAGTTCTTAGTGAGAGTAAACTGGGCGAGGCCGCCGGGATAGCTAAACATATCATTCGCAAAACTGTTTAACGAGAGGTTCACGCCTACGATCAAAGCGATGAGCGATCTTGCTAAGCGAGGCCTCATTTTCTAACCTCGAGAACATCGCAGTCAATGTGACCGTCACTGAGCTGAATACTTATCTTGTCGTCAGCCGACAGCTGGTTTGTGCTGCGTACAATCTCTTTTTGCTGATCACGTGCAATTGCAAAGCCTCGATCAAGGGTTGCTAGTGGGCTGACTAAATGCAACTGTCCACCCAAATTTCGAGTTGCTTCTTGCACTAAACTTAGCTTGCTGTAAGTTGCTCGTTGTAATCGCTGAGCGACTATAGACATAGATAACTTCTTATTATCAACAAGTCGACGGGGGTTTTGAAATCGAAGCCGCTTAACCAAATTATCGACGGCGATTTTTGGTTTAGAGACCGATGAGCTTATGTTCATAGTTAAACGTGATGCTATCTGATCAAGTTTATCGCTATTACGTTTTAGTTGTTGTCTCGGGTGCACTAACTGGCGGCCAGTAAAGTCGACTTGCTGCGCACGTCGTTGAACAAACCTCTCAAAGCTTCGAGGTAAACGAAACTTTATACTTTCCAATTGATTTAGCAATTGCTCTGTATTGGGGCTAACCAACTCAGCGGCAGCGGTTGGCGTAGGTGCCCTAAGATCAGCGACTAAATCCGAAATGGTGACATCAACCTCATGACCGACACCACTTATAATTGGAATAGGGCAGGCGTAAATCTCTCGAGCGACCCCCTCATCATTGAAGCACCATAGGTCTTCTATTGACCCGCCGCCCCGACTTACCAGTAGCACATCACATTGCTGGTGAGTAACCGCGTCGCGGATGGCATTAATAATCGATTTTGCACCGGTATCCCCTTGCACAATCGCCGGATAAATTGTTATCGGTACTCCGGGGCAACGACGTTTTAGCGTGCTAACGATGTCGCGTACGGCGGCACCCGAGGGCGATGTTACGATGCCTATGTGTTTGGGAAACGTAGGTAAGGCTTGTTTGTGGCCTTGATCAAATAAGCCTTGCTGATTTAGCGATGCCTTAAGTTCTTCAAAACGTCGTTGCAAAATACCTACGCCGGCTTCTTCGATATGCTGAACGATACACTGCAAATCACCACGGGCACTGTAGACTGAGATTTTTGCTCTTACTCTGACCAAATCTCCGGCCTTAGGCCGATAGCTATTAATGCTCGCACGCCCCTTGAACATCGCACAGCGTAACTGCGCGCGCTCATCTTTAAGGCTAAAGTACAGATGTCCTGAAGCAGGTGTGCTAAGTGACGACAGTTCGCCCTCAATCCAGACCTCAGGGTAACTAACTTCCATCAGACGACGCATTTCGTCTGTGAGTTGGCTAACTTGATAGACGTTGTTGTTTCGACTCATTGACTCTTAATTGGTTTGGTTAGGTGGTTAGCAGGAAGTTAAAGGTGGAAAGCGCAGCACTCAATGGCTAGATAATAAACCAAAATGGAAAGCGGGTAAAAAAAAGTGCCTTTTTTTAACGAAAATCGAACTAGTGTGTAGGCGTAGCCATCAGGCTTCGCTATAATCCCCGCTCGGTGGTGGTTAGTCTCCACAGTGGCGATAAGTTGTGAACTCGGTCAGGCCTGGAAGGGAGCAGCCGTAACGACTGATTCGGGTGCTGTGATCAGGTTAGCCACCACTTTTTAGTTTTAACAAGCGGAGCTTATTAAAAGAGCTCAAGGCTGGCTCTTTAATTTTTTGCGAAGGTGCTGCAAAAAGGCTCAAGGCTGGCTTCTTAGTTTTAACCAGTAGAGTTTTTTACGTGGTTCGAGGTTGGCTCTTTAAATTTTGGAAGCAAGGCTTTCAAAAAGGGCTAGAGGCACGTATTCTTCGTTGTGCTCTTTGCGCTTGCCAAATAGCTCGGTTCTTTATCAAGAGGCCAGTATCTAAATGGCGCTAAAATACGGTGTAGCTACTCTTACTGAAATTGCGCACCTCTTTCGAATTTAGTCTGGTATTGAATCTCTATGGCATATCTCGCGTTAGCACGAAAATGGCGACCCAAAGCTTTTTCTGAAGTTGTCGGGCAGAGCCACGTGGTGCAAGCACTTTCTAACGCATTAGACAGTGGTCGAGTTCATCATGCATTTTTGTTTACCGGCACTCGAGGCGTAGGCAAAACAACCTTGGCCAGAATCTTCGCCAAGTCACTTAATTGTGAAATGGGCACAAGTGCGGAGCCCTGCCAAGAGTGTGGGACCTGTATTTCGATTGACGAAGGTCGATATGTAGACCTAATTGAAGTTGATGCTGCGTCGCGCACTAAAGTAGATGACACTCGCGAGTTGCTTGAAAACATTCATTACGCGCCTAGTACCGGCAAGTTTAAAGTATTTCTGATCGACGAAGTACACATGCTGTCGACTCACAGCTTTAATGCAATGTTAAAAACATTAGAGGAGCCACCTGAGCACGTTAAGTTTTTGTTTGCTACGACTGATCCGCAGAAGTTGCCGGTAACAATTTTATCTCGTTGTTTGCAGTTTAATTTGCGTGCTATGCGGCCTGACCAAGTAGAGAATCAGTTAGTTAAAATTCTTGGCAGCGAAAATATAGGCTTCGATCAAGCGGCCTTACATGCTATTGCAAAAGCGGCAGATGGCAGTATGCGAGACGGTTTAAGCCTGCTGGATCAAGCCATTGCTCAAGGGGGTGGCCGTGTCAATTTAGCCGATATCGAAAGCATGCTCGGCACTATTAAATCGGCTCAAACCGAGGCTATTTTGCGGGCGTTAGCTGATCACGATGTTGATCAAATCTTGTCAGTAATCGCTGAAATGGCCGATTCGGCGGTGGATTTTTCGGTCGCGTTAGATGATGTGCTGATGCAGCTCTATTACGTATCACTGGCGCAGCTCGCGCCCAATGCTCTATCGGCTACCGATGCTAATGATGCACTGAT
>JAESTB010000025.1 GCA_016763815.1 Arenicella sp. | reverse complement strand
GAGAAGTTCCTCGAGAACCCTCATGGAATGATTCTTGTCACCGGCCCAACTGGAAGCGGCAAAACCACATCCTTGTACGCCGCACTTGCCCGCCTCGGAACGCCAGAACGCAACGTCGTCACAGTGGAAGATCCGGTCGAGAAGCGCATCCCTTTCCTCCGCCAAACTTCCGTCAATCCCAAAGCCGGCGTGACCTTTGCAACTGGCCTAAGGAGCATTTTGCGCCAGGACCCTGACGTCATCATGATTGGCGAGATTCGTGACCGTGAAGCCGCCGAGCTGGCTGTTCAAGCAGCACTCACCGGCCACCTTGTGCTAAGCACTTTGCACACTAACGATGCCAGCGGAGCCATTGTTCGCCTCACCGAAATGGGAATCCCTCCCTTTTTGATTACCTCTTCGTTACGAGCAGTGGTCAGCCAACGCTTAGCACGCAAAGTGTGCGAAGAGTGCGCCGAGGAGGTGAAACCCGATGCACGATTGCTCGCAGGACTTGGTTTTACTGATGTGGAAGGAGTGCGCTTCATGGCCGGATCCGGGTGTGGCGCTTGCCTCAACTCAGGCTATAAAGGTCGTGTTGGGCTTTACGAAATGTTGGAGATTAATGCCGACTTACGCTCTGCTCTGCTCAGCCAAGCATCACGCAGCGCTATTGAGGCGGAAGCAAACAAAGCCATTCTTTGCAGCTTGCGCGACGATGGTTTACGTCGAGTGCGGGAAGGAGTGACGACCCTGGAAGAGATTGCAAAGATTGTGGGTCTGCAGGATGCCCAGCCACGCGCTCATACAAGCGAGGGGTAAGCAGTGACCGCATTCACATGTAAAACGAGAAATGCTTCGGGCGATGTGGTCGAGAAAACCATTAACGCCTTGAGCACTCAAGAGGCGATGGCCATGCTCGAGGACAGCGGCCTTTTTCCAATCCAGATAAGACCGGTCGATGCGCAACCTGCCGGCAATGCATCAAAAAAATACGCTCCCTCGCAAAACCAAAGCACCCTGGATTCGGGATCTAGTAAGCGGAAAAAGTATCGAGTCCCCCGCAAGGAGGTGATGCAGTTTTCGCTTCAGCTGAGTAGCTCTCTAGAGGCTGGCGTTCCGATTCTGGATGGCATTCGATCCAGCATGGAACTAACCCGCAATATTCAATTTCAGCAGGTCCTGAGCCAAATTAGCGTTTCTATCCAAAATGGAAACCTCATGTCGGAAGCCATGAGCGATTTCCCAGCGGTGTTCTCCGAAGCCTATGTCGGCGCGATTGCTGCAGGTGAGCAATCGGGAACCTTGGAGGATATGTTGGATAACCTTGCCGAGTTCCTCGAAGCCGATATGGAAATGCGGTCCGATTTGCGCTCAGCCATTATGTATCCAGCGATTGTAGTAGGCACTCTGGTCCTTGCAGTCGTAGTGCTCGTTGTTTTTGTCGTCCCCCGCTTCACTGCGTTCTACTCCGGATTTGGTTCGGAACTCCCACTTGCCACTCGCATGCTAATGGCTTCGAGTTCTTTTGTGGGTAATCATTACATCATTCTCCTTGGCCTTATCGTCGGCATCAGCTTCGCCGTAAAAGGAGCATTTAAGGTCCGCGCCGTTCGGGTCGCTCGAGATCGAGTCATTTTGCGCCTTCCTGTTTTCGGCTCTCTGGTTGAGACCGCGATTACATTACAAGTCGTTCAGCTCATCGGCTTATTCACCAAAGCTGGACTTCCCCTTCTCGAAGCGGTGCAATGTGCAGCCAGCACTTCTGGCAACCTTCAGTACAAAGATAATTTACAGTCCATCGCGGCAGGTATTGCTGCTGGCGAAACTCTTGCCGCGGGAATGGCTGCAGTCCAGTGTTTCCCTCTAGAGGCACGTCACATGCTGGTCAACGGCGAAACGACTGGCACCATGGAGCGCGCCTGTGCATCCACCGCAAAGCGCTATAAGAAGGAACTGCGCTACAAGACGAAAATCTTGTCTACCCTTATCGAGCCCATGCTAACCCTTGTTTTGGCCATGATCGTTCTATTCATCGCACTAGCGGTATTCCTTCCTATGTGGGACCTGGTGAGTGTAGTCGGAGACGGCTCATAAGCTATTGCAGCTTCCCAGGCTTACTGAATATTTGCACAAAAAAATCTAAGGTTTACTGCAAGATTGTCCGATAGAACCAGCGTTGGTCTGGAATAACTCTCATAACCTACCCCTCAGGCCTTCACCTAACTCTGCATTGAAATCAATGAACCTCAACATCACACGAAAAGCAACTTCTGGATTCACCCTGGTGGAACTAGTAGTTGTCATCATCGTCTTAGGCATCTTGTCAGCCGTTGCCATACCCAAGTTTGTTAACTTCACTGACGATGCAAAAAACTCTGCCTTGAAAGGAAGCCTTGGTGGCGTTCGCTCAGCTATTTCTAGCTCTTACGCATACTCTGGCACGCCAACTGGTGGCGGTACCGCAGCCTACCCAACACTGACCGCACTAACTACGTTCGGGGTGGTCATGGCGCAAAACATTCCAGATAACCCTTATTCGACGAGCTCCACAAAGAACGCCGTCGTTGCTGGTATTACGAAGGGTTCTCCAGTCACCTCTGGGACTACCGGCGGTTGGTGCTACAAGGCATCCACGGGGGAATTCTGGGCTGACACTGTAAGCGGATCTGGCGAAGCTAGCGAGTAAGGTGAGCGCAACGGTGTTGGCCAGCAAGCAGTCCCCCTCCGGAAGCTTTAGCCCGCGCCGTTCCCTTTTGTATCCGACCAACACCAACGCCCAGGGGTTTTCTCTGGTGGAGCTTATGGTCGTTTTGGTAGTCCTCGCCATCCTGTCAGGCATTGCGATGACCTCCCTAAACGGACTCACTTCTTCGCAGCAAAACGTGGCAGCAACTCGCATCCGCAGCGCATTGGTTCACGCCCAACTCTGGGCGATGGGATCCAACAACAGTACTTGGGTAGAGTTTGATGTGAGCAATGACCGTTTGTCGGTTTTTGTAGAGGATCCGACAAATCCTGGAAAGGCAAACCGCCTTTCTTTACTCGACCCGCTCACTCGGTCAGCCATGACTATTCAAGTTGGGCATGGAGCGGCAGAGCTTCAATCGGCCAGCCTTGGATCCACCAACGAAGTTCAGTTCGATGCTTTTGGAGTGCCGTACAACGCGAATGGCGTAGAGCTCACTACCGATGGAATGATTGGGATCACTGGAGGGCTGGTTGTGCGCATTACCGCAACTACCGGGCTCGTCACTATCGAATAAGGTCCAATGAAACTACGGATTCCCACTCTTGTTAACGACAAGCCCGGCAGCGGGTTCTCGCTGGTAGAGCAAGGCGCGGGGTCGGCCCTTCGCATGACTGCTGAAAGCTTTCAGCGTC
>JAESTB010000370.1 GCA_016763815.1 Arenicella sp. | reverse complement strand
CAAGTATCTTGATGCCGCAATGAGTACTCTAGACTATGTTTTGGGTAAGAACCCGACCGGTTATTCATTCGTTACTGGCTATGGCGATAAAACCCCAGTCAATATCCATCATCGGCCGTCTACCGCCGACATCAGTGATGTTCCAGTGCCAGGCTTTTTAGTCGGTGGGCCTCACTCAGGAAAGCAAGACAAATGCTCATATGTTGGCCGCTTTCCAGCGACCACCTATGCGGACACGGTTTGCAGCTATTCAACTAACGAGGTGGCTATCAATTGGAACGCGCCGTTGGTCTACATGCTAGCGGCAGCGATCAGTTTGCAGTAGAGCGCCGCCGGTGAGAATATAGCTCGTTCCGCATTCGGTGAATCTGTCGGTAAATAACATGTCCCTTTGTTCTTATATGAATAGCTTGAAACTAAAGTTTTTCCGGCAACAAATATAAGGCTTGTATTCTGGTTTCATAGCGTGTCAGTTATAGCTATTTGTTCTTTCCCCTAGGAATTTCCTCCTGAACCCCGTGGGGTTGCTTGGTTTACTGCACATTAGGGTTTGTTGAAACAAGTCGTTTTTGGTTCCGACCGTGTTGGCAGGGCAATTTCCGATGAATTTCAAAGGGCTGAAGCGCAAACGACAACGATTTAAAGCTATCCGACAAACCCATTGTGGTCATGGGGAGCACACAG
Organism: Arenicella sp.; assembly: GCA_016763815.1. GTDB lineage: Bacteria > Pseudomonadota > Gammaproteobacteria > Arenicellales > Arenicellaceae > Arenicella. The sequence continues at coordinate 3,093 of JAESTB010000370.1, read as the reverse complement.
CCAATTTCAGTTGCAAAGGCAAGGGGGGCCTGCAATTCTGCATTTTTTAGGCTAATTTCACAGAATTAATTGTCATACATAATGTCTGAAAAGCGGATATCTAGTAAGTTGGCTGACTAGTAAGACAAGTGTCTATGCCTTCTTATTGTGATATTCAGTCAAGTTGCCAAACTTACTCTTTAATATAATTCTTAGTATAGATGCGGGTGAGTGTTTTCCATTCCTCTAGATAGGCATCTCGATCCTCCTGATTTTGAGAGGTCCATATCAACATGGTCATGATGTCTGAGATAGCAACGCCGATCGTCACCTTACGAGTTAGTTGAGGAAGAGTGTCTGAATATCCGCCCTCAATTATTTGCTTTGTTACCAGTTCAATTATTTGGGCATTTAGAGCATCGTTTACCTTATGGAAGGCCTCGCTATTACTGCAATCAATAATAGATTGAACTGTTTCTGGGTGCTGATGATAGAAATCGACAGTAGCGGTGATCAGGCGTTCGCCAACCTCATAAAGATCAACCGCCTTTTTCTCTGCACTAAACATTTCGACAAGATGGTCATAAAATTTGTCCATCACGCGGCCGACCAAGGCCATCTCAATAGATTCGATGTTCGGAAAAAACTGATATACCGATCCAACTGAGATGCCAGCCTGCTTGGCAATCTTGTGCGTGCTTAGTTTTGTGTCAGCCGACGCCGCGAGGAATTCAGCAGCGGTGTTCAAGATAGTCTCGACCGTCTCTTTTGACCTTTGTTGCTTAGGTATGCGCCGCTTCTTGGTGGCTTTAGAGATAGGGGTGGTCATAGGACAATACGTTGTAAAACGTTGATGTGTGGCTTTTGCGTCATTGTACTAGAACTCTCACCAATTCAGTCATTTATCCAATTCAGCTTATCGCAATTGACAAACGTGACAATTTGTCACATTATTTAGGCGCAAGGTTGGCCGAGATGTAATCTGGTTGATCAAAAAAACTAGAAAATTATAAATGTGGAGGCAGGAAATGCAGGTATTTATGAAACCCTTAAGCTTTGTATTGCTTTGTTGGAGCCTAGTATTGGGCATGCAATCAAGTCACGCAGGTGAATATATGGTCGGCGCCGGAATCTATGACATTACTGGAGCAGCGGCCGAAAGTAATTTATTTGGGTATGCCAACAGCAAGGACACGGATGGCCTACAGCAACGGATATTTTCTCGTGCGTTTATTATTGGTAGTCAATCAAATAGTAATAACCGAGTTGTTTTTATCAGTGCAGACTTAGGGGCAATTTTTCAATCGGTGAAGTTGGAGGTTGTAAAGAAGCTTAACCAGAAGTACGGCAGTCTTTATACCAACGACAATGTTATGTTGACCGCCACGCATACCCATGTTGGTAGCGGTGGCTTGTCTCATTATACGCTCTATCAAATCGCATCGGCCGACACTAGTTTGGCTGGTTATAGCTCGCAAAATTTTAATGCGGTAGTTGATGGCATTGTTAGTTCGATCGAACGCGCTCATGATAATTTGACTGCAGGTTCTGTGGATTTGGTACAAGGTGAGCTTTTGGGGGCATCGGTCAACCGTTCACTTGATGGTTACAATCAAAATTCAGACAAAAATCAATACTCCAACGACACGAATAAGGCTATGACCCTATTGCGTTTGACAGCAGATAACGGCGAAGAGTTGGGGATGATTAATTGGTTCGCTGTTCACAATACGAGCTTAAGTAATAATTACACTAAATTGAGTGGTGATAACAAGGGTTACGCACAATATCGATTTGAAAAGGATAAGAATAGTGACCATCGCCAAGCAAAGACGTTTGTTGCAGCATTCGCTAACAGCGATGAAGGTGATGTCGTTCCAAGTGATGGCAATGCCAACTCTGTTCCAGGTTTTCAAGGTAGTAGCGATGAATTGAGCAATGCGGTTAACGCCGGCCAACGCCAATACGACAAAGCTAAGACTCTTTTTGCAGAAACTGGTTCTCGTATGAGCGGGTCACTGGTGGCAAAACATGTATGGGCAAACATGGAAGACTATTGGGTGCGGTCTGAATTTTCAGGTGATGGTTGGCAGAAACTTTGTAGCGCAGCACGAGGTTTTTCTTTTGCCGCCGGTGGCGAAAATGGACCTTCAAACATAGATGGTATCACCGAGGGAATGACCATTCACAATACCGGCGAAACTGCCTGGGATCGATTCATTTCAGGCTCGCCAATTATCGGTGCGCTGCAATTTATTGCGGGGCTTACCGGGCTATCACAAGACGACTCTTGCCAGCACGATAAACCGATTTTACTATCTACAGGCAATCTAAATTGGGTGCCAGAAATTTTGCCCTTTCAAATTTTTGTAGTGGGTGAGTTGGCAATTATCGCTGCGCCATCTGAGGTTACCACCATGGCTGGGCGCCGCATTCGGGCAGAAGTACTTAGTAGCCTCGCGGGTTACGGTGTGAATAAAGCGGTGATTGCGGGTTTGGCAAATACGTATTCGGGTTACCTCTCAACACCTGAGGAATTCCATTCGCAACAATATGAAGGCGCATCGACGGCGTTTGGGAAACATACTTTGGCCGCCTATATGCAAACTTACAGCGATCTTAGTGATGCAATCTTAGATGGCTCAACTATGAGCAGCGCCATACCGATTGATAAGAGCAATCAGAATCGACTCGAGAGAATCGGCGTTGTTGCAGACGGCAAATATTGGTATGAAAGCTGGGGCAAAGTTCTACAGGATGCGAATTCGTCGTACTCTATAGGAAGTGAAGTAAAGGTTACATTCAGGGGCGGTCATCCAAAAAATAATTTACGCACACAGGATAGTTACTTAATTGTGCAGCGTAAAGTAGGCTCTAATTGGGAAGATTATGCCTACGATTGGGACTGGAACACTGAATACCGTTGGAAGCGCAAAGGGTTAGATCGTAGCGATATTGATATTATTTGGCGTATTCCTGCGGATACTCCATCGGGTGATTACCGAATTCGTCACTATGGCAATTGGAAAAACTTTTGGGATGGCAAAGTTCGCTCCTATAAAGGAACGTCTAGGAAGTTCACTGTTGGCTGAGTCAATTGGTTGAATTAATAAT
>JAESTB010000369.1 GCA_016763815.1 Arenicella sp. | reverse complement strand
TGTCACTTCTAGGTTAGTGAAGTTGCAACGGCCGCCGCCCGACATTAAGATTTTTTTGCCTAACTTATTCGACACTTCAAGCACAACAACTCGCTTACCGCGCTGCCCTACGGTAAAAGCCGCCATAAGACCCGCGGCATCACCGCCAAGCACGACAACATCGAACTCCTCGGTTAATACACTATCAGTACTCATAATCGGCCTTTGTGGTTCAATAACATTGTGAAAAGCATAAGAAGTCTCTTATTCAAATGACGGGAGGAGTAGGTTTTTTATATTAAAATGAGATTATAGCGCCTAGCCGTTGTAGTAGTCAGTTTGTGAACGCTAAACTGAGAATTAAACTGGTCCAATATCAATTACTTGAGACCTCTGCATAACGTTAGTGCAAAAGGAAAATGAGAAAATATTTTCAAGATTTTTACCAAAACTGAGTGTAATAGCCAGCTGTTGCGCGATTTTTTGGTGAACATATTGGAAACTATTAGCCATTTTATCTTGTGCTAGAGTTAGGCAGAGGTCTTACCCTACCTTACTTCACGATAGAGCTCGGTGAGCCATTTAGCGACTGGTCGAGACTTCCATTGCTCTGCGGTAGCGGCTGCTCGTGGTGGCAGCATTACAATATTGAAGGCTGGATGTTTAGCCGGTGAAAATAGTGGCGCTATCAGACTGGCGGCGGCGATGTCGGCATTAGAGAGTGATTCACCGACTAAAAATTGACGCTCGCCAGCAAGCAAAGAATCCAACCAGTCCAGCTGTTCCGCCACAATATCCCGCGATTGAGTTTCTTGTTGCCGGCCTAAATCCATACGCTTAATCATGGTAGTCACCACCTTTGGCCAAGCCAGCCTAAGCATCATATGACTTAAAAACCCTGAGCCCTCGGCAAACACTGGCCTAATGGTTTGAGGACAGTCAAGCAATGACTCGGAATAAAACCAACGACGTACATGAACGCCGAGGATGTCGTCTAAACGCTTCTCGATCTCGTTTGATTCTGCTGAGATGGTCAGGCCACGCTTGGCATTGATGGTCGCCTGTTGATTGGCCCATACGACAATGTCAGCTGAGCCTTGTATTATTTGTGACCTGCCATTCTCGGCTGATTGTATTTGTAAAATCGGCAAAGCGGAGCCCGAAGCACCAATCGCTTTAGCGGTCTTAGCATGCTGCAACGGTGACAAGAGATTAACTTGATAGTCAACGCCCGCTAGGTCTAGAGCCCAACGAGCCTTCTCGCAATAATGCGAAATTAAAAAAACATGGAGGATCGGTTTCTGTACAGCTTCTTGCATTGGTCTGCCACTCTCAAATTTATTGGAAATTAACACCTCGAAAATCACACGGGGCGAGTAAAAGCAGCGTAAAATTGCACCATGGACTCTATCATATCAATTAAAGACTTAAGTAAAGTCTACGACAACGGTTTTCAAGCACTCAAAGGTATTAACCTCGAGATTGAGCGCGGTGAAATTTTGGCATTACTTGGCCCTAACGGCGCTGGCAAAACCACCCTAATTTCGGTTATTACCGGTATCGTCTCAGCCTCATCAGGGTCGGTAACAGTAGATGGCCACGACAACGTTAAAAATTATCGGCAAGCGCGCCAACTGATTGGCTTGGTTCCTCAGGAGCTGACTCTAAGTGCATTTGAGACGGTTTGGAATACGGTACGCTTCACTCGTGGGCTTTACGGAGCTAGCACCGACAACGCCTACCTTGAACAACTGCTAAAAGATTTATCCTTGTGGGATAAAAAAGATAACCAACTTCGAATGTTATCGGGCGGTATGAAACGTCGTGTCTTGATTGCTAAAGCATTGTCACATGCACCTAGGATATTGTTTTTGGATGAGCCAACGGCGGGGGTTGATGTCGAGCTGCGCAAGGACATGTGGCACATGATCGATAAATTACGCGAGTCTGGAGTTACTATTATTCTAACCACGCATTACATCGAAGAAGCTGAAGACATCGCTGACCGTATTGCCGTTATCAATGATGGCGAAATATTGTTGATAGAAGATAAGACCGAGTTAATGCAGAAACTGGGGAAAAAACAATTAATCATCGAATTGAGGGAACCAGCAAACACTGTCCCAAGCAACTTAGTAGATTTAGACGTAAGCCTTTCTGATGACGGTACAATCTTAACCTACACCTACGATGCCAGCGCCGATGCCACCGGCATCACTAAATTGTTGAATTTACTCAGCGAGAGCGGGCTGCAATTAAAAGACTTACAAACCACACAGAGTTCACTGGAAGACATCTTTGTCGATCTGGTGCATAAAGACTCCGAATTAAAACCATCGACCGAGACCTAGAGCATGAATTTTTCAGCCATTAAAGTTATCTATCGTGCTGAAATGATGCGCGCGGTTAACACATTATTTCAAACCTTGGCATCGCCGGTTATCTCAACGTCGTTGTACTTTATAGTATTTGGCTCGGCAATTGGCTCGCGGATTCAAACCATCGATGGAGTGAGCTACGGCTTGTTCATCGTGCCGGGCTTGACCATGTTGACGATACTGACGCAGAGCATATCAAACGCTAGTTTTGGAATTTTCTTCCCAAAATTCAACGGCACTATTTACGAAATTTTATCGGCGCCATTATCGTTTTTCGAAGCGCTTCTCGGCTATGTCGGGGCCGCGGCGACTAAATCATTCGTGATTGGCTGCGTTATTCTAGTAACCGCTAGCTTATTCGTCGATTTGGAGATCCAGCACCCTATATGGATGATGAGCTTTCTTATTCTCACCTGTATCTCCTTTAGCCTCTTCGGCTTTATAATAGGATTGTGGGCCGACAGCTTTGAGAAGCTTCAGATCGTGCCTATTTTAGTTATTACGCCGTTGGTGTTCTTAGGCGGCAGTTTCTACTCAATCAATATGCTACCGCCGTTTTGGCAAACCGTATCCCTTTTTAACCCAGTGGTTTATCTGGTTAGCGGATTTCGTTGGAGCTTTTTCGAAGTCTCCGATGTTAACGTCTGGACCAGTCTGTCAATGATTTTCGTATTTCTAGCCTTGTGCCTGATTATCGTGTCTTTGATGTTCAAAACTGGCTACAAACTTAAAGAATAAATTCATTCGTCAATAATTACTTGTTCCGTGAAAAACAATAGTTCCAAAAAAATAATTCCGAAAAAAAAGTTCCGAGAAAATTATGAGCAGCAAAAAATATCAAAGCGAAGTACTGCAAGACGGTGACAGTTGGACCGCGCGCATCACCCGCCAGATCACCTCTCGAAAATCGCATGTTTCGAAACAACAAGAAGGGCTCGCCAGCGAAGCTGAAGCCAATGCGTGGGTTGAAACTAACATGGCTGAGTTTATTAACACACAAAAAAGTGCTAATTCACGCCAAGGTGGTAATCGTAAAGATCAAGAAGAAATAAAGCGCCAGCGGTCTGCGCGCCGCGCCGAGAAAACGGAAATAGCCAAGCGAGATAAAAAAGAATCGGAGCTAGCAAAACAAAGTAGCGACACTGATTCGGATTCCGAAGCCGAATTTGACTCGTTCGACGACGACTAGCTGAAACTCAGGCCTAAGCTCTCTTTAGCGCCTCTAAGCATACGTGATCAGTCTAGCTGTTTAACGGTATAGCCGGCAGCCTTTAAGCGAGTTATTAGGCCATCAGGTCCGGCCATAT
>JAESTB010000368.1 GCA_016763815.1 Arenicella sp. | reverse complement strand
CAAGACATCTTTGATGAAATCGTACTGCAAGTGATGAAGAAGAAACCGTGGCATTCGTCACCGAGCAAGGCTATACGGTGATTGAAGCCGCTGAAGCAGTTGGTGTTCGGCCCAACCAAATTTATAACTGGAAACAGCGTATTGCTGACGAAGGCACTGGTAGCTCGTTTAACGGGTGAAGATAGAGAAGAATGGCTGAGACTTCGAAAAGTTAACCTGTCAAGACTTCCCCGACCTATGACCGATAAACCACGCCAATCCTAGAAAGAAAATAGCCATGACACAGGACCCTACCAGTATAGTAAACCCTCCGTCCCAACCATAAAAATCAACGGTATAGCCAAGAATAATGTTCGCGGCAACGGCGCCCCCTAAATACCCAAATAGGCCTGTCAGACCGGCCGCTGTTCCAGCCGCCTTTTTAGGTACCAATTCAAGAGCATATAAACCTATCAACATAACAGGGCCATATATAAAGAAGCCAATCATTACCAGAGCAATCAGATCTATAGTCGGGTTACCAGCTGGGTTAAGCCAATAAACCAATACTGCAATGGTGACTAGTAACATGAATAAAATGGCCGCAGGTGCACGTTGGCCTCTAAACAGTTTATCGGATATCCAGCCGCACAACAAAGTGCCAGGAATGCCTGCCCATTCATATAAAAAATAAGCCCAAGACGACTTATCAACCGTAAAGTTTTTAACTTCGCTAAGATAAACAGGAGCCCAATCTAAAACTCCGTACCGAATAAGGTAAACAAAAGCATTAGCAACAGCGATAAACCATAACAACTTATTGTTCAGTACGTACTTCAAGAAAATAGTTTTAGCTGATACCTCAAATTCTTGTGAGTCGTCGTAATCATCCGGATAGTCATCTTTATATTCCTCAATTGGCGGCAGGCCACAAGATTGAGGTGTATCTCGAAGTAATAATAAAATAAGAATGGCAATCGCAACTGCAAAAAAAGCAGGTAGGTAGAATACAGACAACCAATCGCCGTTGAATAACCAAAGCCCCAACAAGAATATCGGCCCGATTAAGCCTCCACCCACATTATGAGCTACATTCCAAATAGCGACGGTTCCCCCTCTTTCTCTTCGTGACCACCAATGAACCATCGTTCTGCCGCTAGGGGGCCACCCCATTCCCTGGAACCATCCGTTTATAAACAATAATACGAACATAACGGTAATAGAGCCTGTTGCCCAAGGCGCAAAGCCAAAAGTCAACATAACCGCGGCCGATGAAAATAGACCTGCCGCCATGAAAAAGCGAGGGTTAGAGCGGTCAGACACATTCCCCATAATAAACTTAGACAAGCCATAGGCAATTGATACAGCGGCTAATACCGTGCCTAATTCGCCACGTGAATAGCCATATTCTTCAATTAAATATGGCATTGCTAAGCTAAAGTTTTTACGTACTAGGTAGTAACCCGCATAACCAATAAAAATACCTATAAAAACTTGCCAACGAAGTTTGTTATAAGTTTGGGTACTGTCTTCTGCTGATATCCTTTCGATGTGTTTTGCAGGACGAAAAATTCCAATCATGAGAGGCCTTAATCTATTTATTGTTGTTGTCTAATTGCATGCAATTAGCGTAATACGTGACGGTTGCAGGCCAATCGGAAAAAACACCTATAACTCCAACATCTTGAGCTAGCACATCAATTACCTTCATTATGTCACCGTCGCTTTCAAGAGCTTTGGAAACGGATTTATAATAAAACTGATCATCTTGGTTGTTTTTTACATCCTCGACAATGCGCCCAGAACGCTCGACGGTCCATGCAACAATGTCCAAGCCTGCTTTTTTTGCAAGTATGGCATATTCAGATGGTACGATTTTGTCATCGACATCCACTTTCAGCAATGCCTGAATCGGTGGCGCTATAATTTGAACACCTATTGACTTCATTTGTGTGAAATCGCTTAACGTAGGCTGAAACGCTAAATCATCGTAGGGTCGGCTATCGAGAAAAACGGCTCGCCGGCCGAATTTAGGATTCTTATCAATCCAATAATGGATGTCATCCAAGTCGAAAGACTGAAGCCATACTTGTTCTGGGGGAACGTCAGCTTGTATGTATTCGTTAACTATCTGTTGTGCATATTGTTGCTTGGTATAGTCACCAACACCGTCACCGTCAGTATCAAACGGCATTGTGATTTGAGGGTCCGGCTCTTTTAACTCTGGTACAAACTTTATTCCGAAGTCTTTTATAAGCTTAATACTCTCTTTATGAGACATAACTGTTCCGCATGAGTCATAAAGCTCTGTGCGAAATGCCGGGGGACTTCCTTGAAATTCGCTTGCTGTTGTCGCATCTATGTTACTAGCATCCATTTTGCCACAAAGGCTTTTGAACTCCGATAAGGTAATATCGTTGGTGCAACATTTCGCTGATGCTGCCTGTGTTCTCTTACCTGTTGTAAGATCAAACTTGGCTGCAGAAAAGGGTTGAATGCAACTACTGGCTAGATCAGTCTCAAGAATATTTGTGGTTGTATGCAAGTCACATTGCGAGTGACGACAAACAAGTTCTGCATCTTTAGTAAAGGCCACATCGCACTCAATTAGCCCGGCTCCTTGCAGCGCAGCGGCAGTATATGACTCTTTAGTATGCTCAGGAAACTGAAGTGGAGCGCCGCGATGCCCTAAAGAAAAATCAGTCTTATAAAATGGTCCAGCGGCGCATGATTCAAGTTTACGCTTGAGATTACCATCGGTCATTTTCGATACTAAATAAAATGGCCGAACACCGACCTGAACTGATGACTCTTCCTCTATAGCGGTGTGGCCTATAGAGCACCCAATTAGATTCAAAAATAAAGCAATGAAAATAGTCTTGCCACCTACCTTAAGAAAACCACGAATCATTATTGTTACCTCTAATTTGTTTTGGATTTTATGCCAATGATTATCACAAAATCGTACTGTAAAAGCTCAAGCACTAACGGGTTCACCATGAGCTCTAACATCGATCATACCTTCTAACTTCCGATCTTTAAGCCAACTATTTAAGTTAGATATAGCAACGGGGCCAATAGACAAACCTAATTTAGAACGCCGCCATAATATATCTTCTTCTGTCAATGCCCATTCATTATTAATAAGATAGTCTAGTTCAGCAGCATAAAGCCCGTCACCAATATCCTCGCCAAGATCGTTAAGGCTTTTAGCACGACCTAATACTTGTTGTGCTCGTGTTCCATAGTTTCTTGCATACCTATGTGCCAACTCATCTGGCAGCCATGGGAACTGTTTTTGGAAGTCGGACAAAAAGCCTGAAAAATCAGCGTCTTTTATATCTCCACCAGGTAACGGCGCATCTCGATTAGTCCAGTTTGACTGCTTTATATCAATCACGGATTTAAGTTTGGTCAATGCGTCTTCAGCAAGCTTGCGATACGTAGTGATTTTACCACCATAGATAGACATCATCGGCGCCCCATCAGTATCAATCTCTAGTTTGTAGTCACGAGTGACGCCTGATAAGTCGCTGCTTTCATCATCTAGTAAAGGTCTGACGCCAGCATAACTCCAAACCACATCGCCTAGTTGAATCTGTTGATCAAAATATTGATTTATAGAATCACATAGGTAATTCACTTCATCATTACTTATTTTAATTTCACCAATGTCTCCGCTAAACTCGACATCAGTTGTGCCTATCAAAGTGAAATCTTGTTCCCACGGACAAACAAAAATAATACGTCCATCTGTATGTTGAAAAGCATACGAGTAATTGTGTTCAAATAATTTTTTTACAACAATATGACTTCCTTTAATTAAGCGCGTGTTCTGTTGAGGCTTTAACGCGGCTTGATCACAAATAAACTTATTGACCCAGGCGCCTGCAGCATTCACAAGACAATTCGCCTCTACCTCTTGTTCTTCTCCCGTTTTTAGGTCGCGTAATATTGCGAACCAAGAAGTCGAAGTACGCCTCGTAGATACACATTTGGTGCGTGTTAGTATGGTTGCTCCACGCTCTTTTGCATCCATCGCATTCAAGACAACTAAACGTGAATCATCTACACACGCATCTGAAAACACAAAACCCTTGATAAAACCGGATTTTAAAGGCGCACCCGCTGGATGTTGCGCGAGCTTAACAACTCTGGAACTAGGCAGGAGTTTACGTTTACCAAAATCCAGATGATCATATAAGAATAAGCCGATTCTAATTAACCATACAGGGCGAAGGCTGTCTACGTGAGGCATCACAAACCGCACGGGAGAGATAATATGTGGCGCGGACCTTAATAATACTTCACGCTCGGCAAGTGCTTTACTCACTAAACCAAATTCATATTGCTCCAAGTACCGGAACCCACCATGAATAAGTTTTGAGCTAGAAGACGAGGTATGAGAACCAAGATCATCTTGTTCACACAGTAATACCTTCAACCCACGGCCCGCCGCATCGCGGGCAATTCCAACACCGTTAATACCACCACCAACAATGATCAAATCAAATTTATTTCCATCAAACGAGCAACAAGATTTCTTCATATAGCTACAATATAATCAATAATATATTCATATGTGAACATATTACCATGAAATGTTTATTTCACGCTTGTTTAAATGTCGTTATTCTATTAATTATTAATAAGTTGCATGATATTCAACCGCCTAAGCTAGGCGATATCAATCAGCAATGAATTTTCTGATACAAGTTGCGTTATGAAAAGATCAGTTGGCATGTTATTAAAAGTTTTACTAGGCTTTCATTAGTTCTGCTAATACTAATTTACAATTTGATTAGTTTGAACTTAGGATGACTGCTATAGCGTTACGTATTTAATCAATTATATAAAATAACTTGGGTTACCTATGGCAAATTTAAAGACGAGCAAGTCAGTAGAGTACGAACAAGAATCTGACGATTACATGGAAAAAAGGCAACTAAAAAAAGGCGCCATAGGTTGGCTTATGCTGGCCGGTTTAGGCATCTCTTATGTAATATCTGGCGAATTTGCAGGTTGGAACTTTGGCCTTGAACGAGGTGGATTTGGGGGCATGCTAATTGCAACCATATTAATGGCGATCATGTACATGGCGTTAGTGCTGACATTGGCAGAATTATCGTCATCACTACCAACAGCTGGTGGCGGTTACAGTTTCGCTCGCCGAGCAATGGGCCCTTGGGGCGGTTATCTCACGGGAACGGCGATCTTACTTGAATACGCCATCGCGCCAGCCGCTATTGCCATATTTATTAGCGGTTATGTGAATGAGCTTATGGGTTGGGATGGCATAACTGTCTATGCCGCTTTTTATGTGGTATTCATTGGTATTCATTTGTGGGGGGCTGGTGAAGCACTGAAAATCATGATGGTCATTACCGGCTTAGCGGTAATCGCACTGATCGTCTTCATTGTAGGCATGATTCCTCACTTCAATGTGGATAATCTTTTTACAGTTGTCGTCGATCAATCCGCTACAGGTTCCAGTGATTTTCTACCGACGGGTTTTGTTGGCATATGGGCTGCTATACCTTTTGCCATGTGGTTATTTCTTGCTGTGGAAGGTGTGCCGCTAGCGGCAGAAGAGGCAAAAGATCCTGCTACCGACATGCCGAAAGGGATTATTACTGCAATGATTTTCTTATTGATTTTTGGCGTACTAATTTTATTTCTTAGCGCTGGCGGTGCGGGCGCTGACTATATGAAAGATCACGCTGCGCCACTAGTTGGAGCATTACAATATGTATACGGCGAGGATTCATGGGCTGCGCAATTTGTAAATGTGGTCGGGCTGGCCGGATTAATTGCTAGCTTCTTTTCTATCATATATGCCTATTCTAGACAGGTATTCGCGTTGTCGCGTGCTGGTTATCTGCCTAAATTTCTATCAATCACAGGTAAAAATAAAGTACCTACCTGGGCATTGATTGTGCCAGGCATTCTGGGCTTTCTACTGTCTCTTACGGGTGAAGGCGATCTATTAATCACAATGGCCGTTTTTGGTGCTGCTATATCCTATGTGTTAATGACATTTTCTCATATTTTATTACGTATCAAAGAGCCTGATCTCAACCGACCGTATAAAACACCTGGTGGAGTAATTACCTCAGGTATCGCCTGTTTACTTGCCATTCTCGCCTTTGTTTCAACCTTCGTTGTCAACATTGAAGCCGCTGCTTGGAGTGCAGTATTTTATATAATAATGGTGGCTTATTTCGGCTTCTACAGCCGTCATCACTTGGTTGCTAATGCGCCTGAAGAAGAGTTCGAAGCAATTGCAAAAGCCGAAGCCGAATTAAACACTTAAGCTCGATCAACAGAGGATTTTGCAGAATGAATATAAAGCCCAAAATGGTTAATACGAATGAAGACGTAAAGAAAATTGTCGAACAATCCGGCCTGAGTCACGTGAAAGTTGGTCTGTTTGATATAGACGGCGTTATGCGTGGCAAATATATGAGTAAAGAGAAGTTTTTTTCTTCTTT
>JAESTB010000367.1 GCA_016763815.1 Arenicella sp. | reverse complement strand
GATTTCAGACTTAGTGCGACTAAATTTTGGTGATGGCGCTGGTTGAACTTTGCCATCAATCTCGACATAGGCATTGCGTGCCTGCATATGATGGTGATTCGGAGCCTCTAGAAAATCCAATACTGGCGCGAAGCAGACGTCAGTTCCTTCCATAATATCGCACCATTGTTGCTGAGTTTTGCTGGCCACCACCACGGCCAGTTTTGCTTTCAACTCAGGCCATTTTTTTGGATCATTTTGTTTACCGAAGTCCTCTTCACTTAAGCCCATTTTCTCTTTCATCAACGCGTAAAAATGCGGTTCGATTGCCACGAGAGTAATAAACTTCGAATCACTCGTTTCATAGCTGTCGTAAAAATGTGCAGCCGAATCTAATAAGTTCGACGCTCGTCGAGTAGACCAGGCACCTATATTGCTCATAGTGTAGAACATCGACATTAGGTTGGCGGTGCCTTCGGTAATTGCCGCATCAACGATCTGACCTTTTCCCGAGGCTTTGCTTTCATGCAATGCGGCTAAAACACCCATAACGAGAAACATGGTTCCGCCGCCATAGTCACCGACCAGATTAAGCGGCGGGACTGGTGCGCTACCGGGCCGCCCGATGGCGTTCAATGCTCCAGTAATGGCGATGTAATTGATGTCGTGACCGGCCGCCTGCGACAACGGGCCAGTTTGCCCCCAACCGGTCATACGCCCATAAATTAGTTTGGGATTTGCCTCCTCAAATACTTCTGGTCCAATTCCTAGCCGCTCCATAACACCGGGCCTGAAGCCTTCGATAACGATATCGGCACGCTCAATTAATGTCCGTGCGGTAGCGGTACCTTCTGCTGACTTCATGTCGACTTCGATAGAGCGTTTGCCGCGACGCAAAACATCACCCGGCATCTTCCAAGGGTCATTGGCTTTATCGATGATTACCACATCAGCACCCATATCGGCCAACAACATACCCGCTAAGGGCACTGGCCCAATTGCTGACATTTCGATTACTTTTAAACCAGATAATGGGCCCATTATTTAACTCCGTTGCTCGTTCAGCGAGCTTATCGTTTTTAGTGAATTTTAATTAAATCAGTTTAACCGTATTAGCGTCGTATTCCGGTAAATACGCTTGTTGACGTGCGCCGACTTTTTTCAGCGCCGTGAAGGCCGCTTTTCGCATTAAGCTAGTTTTAAAGTGGTAGAGCTTGCCAGCACGCACCGAGGTACTTTGAATCTTTGCTGTGCGCTCAAATCTATTGCGCTGATACAACTGTAAACCGTCGGCCAAACTTGAAGCTTGATCAATAGATCGCTGCAATATACGCCCATCTTCAATCGCCATAGCCGCGCCAGATGCCAAGAACGGCAAGGTCGCATGCGCCGCGTCGCCAAGTAGCGTTACTCGGCTAGAACTCCAATTTCGGAATGGCTGATGGTTATACAGTGCCCACCGATAACAGCTGTCTTTGTCTACTGCTTCAATAATACTTCTTACAGCTGGGTGCCAATCTTTAAAATCATTACTCAGTTCTTGCCATGGCGCTTTGGCAGACCAAGAACTCCCATCCCACGCTTTGTTTTCAACTACGCCAACAAAGTTTGCTAACCGTTTTTGACGCAGGTAGTACAGCACCATATGTTTGTTTGGGCCAACAAAATTTGACACAACCGTATCCATCCAATCTTTGGGTAAGCGCTCGACTGGCACAACTCCCCTCCAGGCCACATTACCGGTAAAGGTCGCGGGAGTGTGGCCAAGTAACTGCTTGCGAACCACCGAGTTAATGCCATCTGCCGCAATCAGCAAATCAGCCTCAAGTGGCTCTGCGTTACCGAGTTCTATTCGAACCGAATCCGAGCTCTCGTGATATGAAGTAACCTTGTTATTTAAGCTAAGACCGTTGGGCTGTCGGTCTAGAAATGCACCGAGTAAGACACTATGCAAATCGGAGCGATGTAGGTGCAAATAGGGCGCGCCATAACTGTCTTGATACGACTGGCCCAAATCCATCGTATGCAACGATGAACCCGTTTGATAATCTCTGAACTCTACTCGCTCCGGAGTCACGCCAACTTTCATTAACGCATCTAACACATCGAGATGCTGCATTACACAAAGAGCATTAGCTCCGCATTGAATGCCGGCGCCGATATCGAGGAACACCGGAGCGCTCTCGAGCACGTGGACATCATGCCCCGCCTTGGTCAAACATAGTGCGGCCGTTAGGCCGCCGATTCCGGCTCCCGCAATAACAACCCTCATAATGTGGTTATCGAGCCTGCATACGGATGCCGCCATCCATTCTCACGCTCTCACCGTTCATATAATCGTTTTCAACCAAGTACTGTGCAAGGTGAGCAATTTCATCAGGCTTTCCTAATCGCTTGGGGTTTAAAACTGACGATTCTAATGTTTGATAGACATTTTCTGGTAGCGCATCAAATAGCGGCGTATGAATCAAGCCCGGCACAATCGTGTTAACTCGAATACGGTGCTCAGCTAAATCGCGCGCTAAACAAATAGTGCTGCCGATCAGCGCACCTTTGGTAGCTGCATAGGCTGCCTGCCCTATCTGACCCTCTTGACCTGCGACCGATGCGGTATTCAAAATAACACCACGACCACTGTCTTCGTCGATAAGATCTTGTTTGCTCATTTGCGCGGCGCAAAGCCTTAACACATTGAAGGTACCAATTAAGTTGATATCGACCACACGTTTGTAAGCGTCCAGTGCGTGAGGTTTATTTTCTTTACCGACCGTTTTTTCTCCGTGACCAATGCCAGCGTAATTGCAGTTGATATGAATCGAACCAAAACTCTCAACCGTACGCGCAATCGCAGCTTCAACGCTTTGTTCGTCTGTGACATCGGTTTTAATATAGATAACATTAGCACCAAGTTCTGCTACTAACGCATTTCCGCGATCATCATTTAAATCGAAAATCGAGCACTTAACACCATTTGCGACAAAGCGCCTTAATGTTGCTTCGCCCAAGCCTGATGCACCGCCGGTTATTACCGCTACCTTATTATTTAATTTCATGTTGACGTTTGTAGTGACTAGTTTGCTAGAGCTTACCACTTTTCTTGAAGCCGTCATGTCGTCAATAGAAGTACCTGCATAAACTCGTGGCAAGCGACTCATAGTCGGTGGCGGTTAATATAAATGGTCGGTGGCAGTTAATATAAATAGTCGGTGGTCGCTAATGTTAATTTAGCGCCAATTAGATTATCGAAGTATGAACAAAACCCATCAGCCATAGACAAGTAGTCTACTTTAAGTCGACTTAAAGCCGTTAGCTAATAGTTTTAAATTCAACTGCATTCGACTAGCCTCATGGGTATCACTATATTCGGCAAAACGGCATAACGACTTGTCAGAGAAAAAACTACAAATTCATCTCGCGACTCAACTAGACAGCCCGTTAGTTACGGAATACGAGGGCACATCGACCCAGTTTCATCAAGATAACCTAAGGTCAGATATGGCCGTTTTTTGCTCAAAGCCCGAACAAGCAGACATTATCATTATCTTCGAAAACTGCTCATTCAAACTTCAATCTTACGCCAAGATGCTATCCAGAAACCCTTTAGTTAAGAAATACTTCGAGAAAATATACGTCATAAATGACGACGATTTCTTACAAATAACCGGTGGCTATTAAAACAAAAAATGGCGCGTAAGCTAGTGATCGTCGATGGAGCAAACCTCTCGGCTGTAAGCGGCCTGCTATCTTTTAGTATATCTGCAGAAAATAAATTAGACATTTATGGATACCTCAATAGTATCAAGCCAAGCGGAGCCTTAGGCCAAAATAATCCTGACTAACATTAAAACTCAACGACCATCATGATTGCTTCAAACAGATGAAATTGGGTTGCGCTGACATATATACGTCCTCGTTATCGTTTTATTGTTGCTATGGGCACCCGTGGTGCGCAGCCTGATGAGGATCCGCAGCCGAAAAAGCTAAACACCCACACGGTTTTATTTCAAACCTTGTCCAGAACAAGCTCAGTTCAGGTACGGTGTGCAACACGTAGCTACTGCTTTAACTCAACATACTATTGGCAACTCCTAGGCGGTTTATCGATAATTCTTGGTATCGTTTTATATCGGCACGGCGCGATACATCTCACGTTTTTACAGTCATACCCACGCCAACCGAGCCGGCCTATTTGCCATCACAACGGCGGTAATGTTGCTGACTCAACGCTGTTTGATTCTAGAGGTCCAACGACACAATACATCGTCTGGCCGTTTGTCAAAAAACATCAATAATGCTGGCGCGCATGAATCAGTTGCTCGAGTAGTGTATGATTTTATACAATGGAGAAACTAATGAAAAACAACTTTGAAATTGTCAATGAAATCCATTCTTCTGGGGATGTAATAAGGTGGTTAGATGCAGCCGATGGCTTAGATTTTATTCAAAAGTGTAAAGAAAAAATGCAGTCCATGTGCTCTATTAAAAAGGGTGACAACGTTCTAGATGTCGGCTGTGGTTTAGGTCAAGAAGTTGAGAAGTTTGCTGGTTTGGTAGGAACAAATGGCCAGGTGATCGGTGTCGACCTTAGTGCAGAGGTAATTGCAGAAGCTCGGGTGCGATTATCGGACAAAGGCTTACCTGTTGAATTTTTGACAGGGAGCGCAGATAAATTAAATTTTCCTGACAATCGCTTTGATCTGGTTCGTGCAGAAAGAGTATTAGAATATATGTCTGACCCTCTTGGCATGGTTTCCGAGATGGTGCGTGTTACACGGCCAGGTGGAGAGGTATTAATATTTGACTTTGACTATAGTGGAACAGTCATTGATACATCGATGACTGAATTAGCGGGAAAGGTAAATTCCCTGATGGAACAGTCGGTACCTAATCCTCGAGCCGGCGGGTCTATTTTTCGTCACTTTAGGAATGCCGATTTGATCGATATTCAGGTTGAGCCTCAGATGTTTCCGGTGTCTTATTTTGTTTATAAGGCGATGGTTGATGGAGGCATGAAAGTAGGTCTGAGGACTGGAGTTATATCGCAATTAGAGTACGATAAATGGTGGAAGGAATTGGAGGGAGCAAACCAACGTGGCTGTTTTTTCGCCGTATTTTCTGGGCTTATCGTTAAAGGCATTAAGATGGCAGACACAAATTGATGCACCTTTTTTTATTTGTGAAAAAATGCATTATCTAGCCAGGTTTTTAGTTTGTAAAAAACTCTGAAGGGCATATTAGAATAGCTCTCAACACGCGTGCCAAGTGATACTCCGAACCGGATTTATCCGACAGCTGTTAGTCGACGAGGAGAATGGGTTACACCGAATGTTTTATTTTAAACTTCGCCCTCAGCTGGCTGAAGTTCAATCAAAGTGTTTAAGTAGCTATGCTTAGGGTCCGGTTATAGATATTGTTTGTAATAGCCTAATATCGAATTCCCACCCAACGAGTTGGCGCTCTCTCGCATCTGTGGGTAAATCAGCAATCGATCGTTGCGAGGCTAGTGAATCGCTAGTAATCATTTAAATATAGACTACATACATTACGGAATGAAGGATTTTATGAAGACAAAAAAAGTAACTATTGGAAGTTCGGAAATTGATGTCGCATTGCATCGTGGAGCAAACTATGGGAGATCGCCTCTGTTTTGGGCATCATTAGGCGAGTACCCCGTTTACGATGTGAATGCCTATCGTATGATGACAACGGACCGAGTTAGAACTAGTAAGTACTTTAATGCTGTAAATAAATTTGTCTCGGGCAAGGTTGTATTGGATATAGGGACGGGCGCTGATCTTAATTGGACATTAGCTAGCGTAGAGGCTGGCGCAAAGAAGGTTTACGCTATTGAAGAAATTCTTGAGTCATACGAAAAAGCATCTGCAAAAATAATCGACTTAGGTTTAGAGGATAAAATATCTTTAATTTACGGTAAATCTCTCGAAGTCAATCTGCCTGAGAAAGTCGATGTGTGCGTGTCAGAAATTATAGGCACGATTGGTAGTTCAGAGGGCGTGTGCGTTGCGTTGGCAGATGCAAGAAAGCGCTTCATGAAGCCGGATGCAGTTATGATACCGGAAAGGTGTGCAACTAAGATTGCAGCAGTAATGCTCCCTGATGAATTGTATTCTAGCTCTGGTTTTGATGATAGACCATTTCCGTTGGTTGGATTAATACCAATGAAATCAGTAGAAGATGTAATGAATAGCATTGGTTATCCTTTTGATTGCAGGTTGTGTATCAGCGATTTCCCTCAAACTAATATTTTGTCTACTTCTGGAGTAATAGAAGATTTGTTTTTTGACAAAGAAATTAAAAGTGAATATAACTTTGAGACTTCACTCGAGATTACAAAGCCGGGCCGTTTAGATGGATTTTTGCTATGGATAAACCTATGGGTTGATCTCGAGGGCGGTGTAATAGATAGTTATAATCAGCAAACTAGTTGGGCGCCAGTATACTTTCCAGCTTTTGGTGACGGCGTTTCTGTTATCGCTGGTGATGAGATAGAAATCAATTGTGAGATGGCGCCATCGAGTAATGGAGTAAACCCTGATTATAAATTGCGTGGAAAAATTAAGACTACGGGTAGGGATATAGAATGGAAATTCGATTCTTTTCATCAAGAACGTAGATTTCGAGAAGGACACCTTTATAAAAAGCTGTTTCCTCTGCATACCTGAAAACGCCACAGCTGATACAAAATAAAATTAAGTCTTTTATTACAGCCCGCGATCAATTTATTATAATTCTCCTCAAAAAATGAGAGTAATCGCGATTAGAAACCGTTACAAAAACGAAGCTCGCTAAGCCTCGGCAGGTTACTAAACCAGTTCATGTAGCGTAATTATTAGTGCCGCGAGCGACTCACGCAACGATTCTATCGTCCCCTCCAGCTCAATAATTCCAGGTTTAATCGAGCCTCGGCCAAACTTCACTGCCGAGGCATCTGGAATAGCCCGCACAAACGAATTATCTCGACTAAGTAGTTTTTGATGGCTAGAATACTTCGGCTTTATCTCCTTTCGCCGACAAAATTTAGTCGCACTCATACCACACAAATTCTGATCTTCTATCAATTGTGCCCACTGCGTTTTTGATCTTCTGTTCATGGTTATTGTCATCAAGCGTTTATGCGAAATGACAATAGCTTGAGGGCCCGGATTGAATAGTCTGTCGTTTACTAGACGCTTACAGTCTAGGTGGATATTTCGATAAATAGAGGCGAGCCGGCTCTCTCTTTCTACAACGCGATTGCTTCGACGATTAACCACTTATTCGCCGACAATAAAAAAGCCCCCGTAGATCGCTCTACTGGGGCTCGTATATAAATCTGGCAATGTCCTACTTTCACATGGGCAATCCACACTATCATCG
>JAESTB010000366.1 GCA_016763815.1 Arenicella sp. | reverse complement strand
CTAAAGATCTTCCGCCAAAGCAACAGCTTGATTTGCATTGGCAAATCGCTGATCTATTTACGTTTCCGGTTGATGCCGAGCAGTTGATTGAACAGCAGAAGCTGATATGTGTGCAAGGTGAGAGCCTGGCTGCCTTGCCGTTTGTAATGTTATTTGTCTATGTGTGTGTGCATGGGCATACCGATTATTTTTTCCGTTTGCGCTATTTAGTCGATGTATACGCGGCCATGCACCAAAGCGAATTTAACAAGGTTGAAGTGTTGGAAATAGCCAAGAATTTGGGGGTAGAACAAAAGGTAATCGATTCTATTGCGACGGCTAAGCTATTTTTTGATGGTGAGCAAACGCGCAATGAATATGCCGTATTTGTATTAAAGCGTTTTGTTGATAGCAATGGATTTCCAGAGCGGAGCCATCCAAATCACAAGCAATGGACTCGTCTAGACAGACGGCAATATCTACTCAAACAAATTGAATATCGCAGCGCTAACAGCCGATGGTATGAACCAATAGTTGCGCGATGCAAATATAATGAATCGATGATTGATAGTTGGCCAGAGCACATCCCTCCATGGATATGGTACCCAGTGGCGTTAGTGAAACGGTTGTTAAAGGAACCTCTGATCAAGTCTAAATGATCTCTGACCTTCAAGCGGATTCACAATCAAGGCATTTGGCATTTGCTCCTGCAATGCTCTAATAAGTTGCATCCATGCAACGATGTTTTGTAGGCATGACTGGTCACGCCAAAAAACAATAATGCCGAGTGTGGATCCGCTTGAAAGCCCCGTAGGGTAAAGCTTGAAGCGCACATCTATGTTGTTCCCACTTTCGCTAAGGACTACCGCCATTAGCCTCGAGCGGTGCCTAGTAGCTGTACGCTTCAAGCCTTACAGAGACCGTTTATACTTAATCAGAGGTTCCTAAAGTAAACTGCCAGAATAATGGATTTTCTTACCATCAGCCACATTTGGCCATTGCGTTAAACAGAGATCGCAAAAGCGGTACGCTAGTTTTCCTGAGACTGACATAACTTTATGATTTGCCATACTGTCGATCCAAATTGTTTTCGCTCCAATCATCTTTCCAAAAAGAATTGCAAAAAAGCCCGGTGCCGCACCAGTGGATAAAACGGTGTGTGGGCGATGCCAAAGAACTAGGCATAGTATTTGCAACGCTAGCCCCAGGAGTTTGATTTTGTTAGAGCTGTCTGCGTCTAATACTCTATTTAGTTGAAGGTTCTCACCGCTAACGCCGTGATTGATGTTGGTGGTTATATAATGCACTTCGTGATGTTCGAATGCTTTCCTTAATAGGAATAATTGTGACCAATGCCCACCTGCTGAAGCAACAGCCAGTAATTTTTTATTACTTTTTCTCACGGTTGAGGCACCTTATATGAAGTCATTACGGCACGATGATCACTGAGGTTTGAAACGTTCAGCGTTTCGGTTCGGCTTGGTGTTAGTTTTTTGCTAAACAAATAGTCGATACGAATAAGTGGCCCGAATAGGGCAGAGCGACGTTGTGCATTAGGGTAAGTGAATCCATAGCCAATCTGCAGTGCATCAGTATAGCCGTAATGGTAAACAATACTGTCGTATAGGCTATTGTAGGGGCTAAAATTGAAATCACCACACAATAAGGTGGCGGTCTCTCGGTCGATCTGTTGCAGAAGGTTTTTCCAATTCTCGTCCATGGCGGCTTGGGTACGATATGGGCGTGTCATATGCACATTGAACAAGTCAATTTTACCGAGTAAGCCGGCGTCTATAACGACATGTTGGTAAGCAGCCGCATCCGATCGTACGCTAATAGGGGGGTGGCTAAATATAGTTAAGTTGGCGCTATTTGTTTGCTGATAATCATAATGATTATCTAATTGGTCAACCAGCTTATGTATGTCACCTGTGTCGATCTCTTGTAGACAAAGTATATCTGGGTCGTAGCGCTGAATAAATTTTTTTATGTCAACGGTATTTTGAGTGCGTGTCATCGCACTAAAGGTGGCAATTCTGAGCGTACTATTTGCGGATAGTGATGCCGAGCTTGAAAGCGTGATATTTGGGCCAATAAATGGCAGTAACGCGATCAAAGAAAGGATGCAGGCGATGCTGGTAGCGCGTTTTCGATACCACAAAGCGACGGTAACAACGACGGCTAGGTAGCCGACGGTGATTGGCATAAAGACAGCCTTGATTAAGAATATCAAGGGTGTGTGTAAATCCGAAGTGAAGCGTAGAATAATAAGCAGGGCGCTAATACCTAGAATTAATAGGCCGCGTATTATCGGTTGCTGTTGTCGCGATGCCATACAAAAGAGCCGGTAAGGTGGTGCCACTTAGCGATACCAAACGCCAGCGCATTCACTGTGTTATAGATGAGAATGTCGATTAATGATAGCGTCGACTCGGGCCCGAATTTTATACCAGAGTTGATCGTTGATTGGCGGTTTACGACGTTGTTTTCGGCAAGGTATCGTTTTAATTGCAGATTGCCATATTTAGAGCGTGACTTCACCTTTAATAATGGCCAGAGCGATTTGGGGGCAGCCACATGTACTGATTGTGATGTGACGACATGTGTTTCCTGATCGGCAAACTGAGTGCGGATAAAGCCATCATCCGCAATCAAGTCAGGCCAATCGCCAAACCTTGCACGGCCTGCTTGATTGACTAAATAGCAGCCAGCACCAAAGCCATGTTGTTTGACGAAGATGCTTTGATACCAGCTATGATAAAAGCGTTGCACCCACCAACTGCAATTGTCGAGGTTTGCTATCGAATGGGGGGCAAGCAATGTAGGCTCTGATTTTGCACTAGCGAGCGCCAAAAGGCCCTCGGCGGTGATTTCAGTTATCACAATATCGGCATCAAGATAAAGTCGCGGAAAACCGATATCCAGCATCTCTGCCTGGCGTATTGCGCGGGCTTTAGATGATTGGCCTAATGTTTCACAGTAAACAAGTGGAAAATGCTCACGCACTATCGATTCAGTTTGATCGTCACAGCCATTGCATACCACCACTATTTGAAAGCCACTTGAGCGCCCTCCACCGAGCCGCGATAGAGTATTTTTAATCACAGCCTGTTCGTTGTAGGCTGGAATAATAATCACCGGTAGGCTTGGGTTTAAAGGCATATTAACGTTGTTCCGCGTAGCGTTTTTTTATTGACCTAGAGGATAAATGAATCGCATCAATAGCGATGGTTAGCCAAGCCTTGGCTAGTTTGGTATTGCCTTTGGCGAGCTGCGGTAGCCCCCGTATTAGCCCGCCAGATAACAATATAAAGCGAAAGCAAAGGCAGTATAAAAGATCATGATGCTTAGCGGCATATAGTAACTTTGCATGATAGATTAAGGTCAGGCGTTGCCAGTTACCTTTTGATCCAATGCTTGAATGTAACAGCCGCGCCGTGGGCACTATGGTTGGCTGAAAGCCTGCGCGGCGTGCGCGGCGGCATAAATCTGTTTCTTCTGAGTACAAGAAAAACTCATCATCAAATCCATTTAGCTTATCCCAAAGCTCTTTACGTATAAGGAGGCAGCAACCCGTAACACTGTCGACAGGGTAACTTTGAGTGAGGTTATGGCGAGCATCATATTGATAATGATCATGCCACCAGCCGTGGGCACGTATGACTTTACTCAGCCCGAATGCCCAACCAGCAGTGCTCCATAAGTTCGGTTCGCGCCACGCATGTCGATGATCTGCTTGTTGTTTAGCGGTAACCGTTACACCGCCCCAAATTCCTTGCATCGGCGCGATGGTTGCGGCCGATAGCAATTTATCAAACGCGCACGGAAACAGAGTGACATCCGGATTAACTAACCATAAATAATCGAACGAAATGTCCTGTGCCGCCGCATTGATGGCTCTGCCAAACCCTAGGTTTTTTTGATTAAACAAAAGCCTCAGTTCAAGACGGCTTTGTTGTTGAAAGGCTTCTAGTTCTCGCTGTTCTTGCGTATTGTTCGAGTTATCCGCGCAGGTTACTGATAAACGAATATTATTATTGCTTTGGAGTTTTTCGAACTGATGCAACAATTCAATGGTTTGCGCAAAGCAAAAATAATTGATGACTATTGCATGAATATGAAGTGTGGAAGCGTGCATTAATGATCGACTAATTTTGATCCAAAAAATCACGCAACGTGTTAACTAGTTGCGCGCGCTGAGGAGGGGCGCTTTGCCGGTTCTCATTGTATTTTTTGTCGCTCCGCAGTTGCGCTGATGATGCGATTGTTAGAACCGCGCTTTGCAATTCCTCTGGTGTATTGACTACATAAATAAAAGGTCGGTCTTTGAGACCCTCAGCGGTTGCGAGTTGGTGATCATTGATGTGTTCTTTATACTGAAATTGACGAGGCATGATTACTATTGGCTTTCCATG
>JAESTB010000365.1 GCA_016763815.1 Arenicella sp. | reverse complement strand
TGTTGAAGAACAATGAGTAATTCTTTTAGGCGTTGCGTTGGCATCGCGTTAGGGCCATCACTTTTTGCATTAGCAGGATCTGGGTGCGTTTCCATGAACAGGCCTGCCACTCCAGCGGCAACCGCCGCTCGTGCCAATACTGGTACAAACTCACGCTGGCCACCAGAGCGATCACCTTGGCCGCCTGGCAACTGAACCGAATGTGTGGCATCAAATACTACTGGGCAACCGGTCTCGCGCATTTGCGCAAGGCCGCGCATATCGACAACCAATTTGTTGTAACCAAACGATGCACCACGTTCGCACACTGTAATCCTTCCTTTACCACCAGCCGCTTCCGCTTTCTTAGTTACATTAATCATCTCAGGTGGTGATAAGAATTGGCCCTTTTTGATGTTCGCGGGAATACCACAGGCACCGACCGCTTCGATCAAGTCAGTTTGGCGACACAAGAACGCGGGCGTTTGAATCATATCAACGTACTTAGCCGCAAGCTCAACTTGCTCAGGAGTGTGGACATCGGTCAAAACCGGCATACCAACCGTCTCACGAACCTCTTGTAGAATTTCTAGGCCTTGTTGAATCCCTGGGCCTCGAAATGACGTGCCTGAAGTTCGGTTCGCTTTATCAAATGATGATTTATAAAGCGCGTTAATTCCCAGCTCACCGGTGATGTCGCGAATCATTTTAGCGGTCTCTAAGGCATGCTGCCGAGACTCGATCACACACGGGCCTGCGATCAGAAAAAACGGTTGATCAAGACCTACTTCAAAATCTGCAATTTTCATACTTCTAACCTACTTTAAACCTTCTCGCGTTGAGCACGAGCAGCTTCAACGTATGACGTAAATAATGGGTGCCCATCGCGTGGGCTGGAGGTAAATTCAGGGTGAAACTGAACGCCTATGAACCAAGGGTGATCGGTAATTTCGATCGTTTCGACAAGGTCGTCATCGGACACGCCGCCGACAATCAAACCCGCGTCAACTAGTTGTTTGCGCAGCGTATTATTGAATTCGTAGCGATGACGATGACGCTCAATAATGGTATCTGAAGCATACACCTCACGAGCTTTTGACCCAGCTGTTAGGTGGCATTTCTGCCCACCCAAGCGCATGGTACCGCCAAGATCGGAGTTTTCGTCTCGAAGCTGCAAATTACCGTGCTCGTCAGTCCACTCCTCCATCAACGCGATTACTGGATAGGGTGTGTCTTTACTGAATTCTGTGCTATTCGCATTTGTCATACCAGCGACGTTACGTGCATAGTCAATAACGGCGACTTGCATTCCGAGGCAGATACCCAAATATGGAATCTTATTTTCTCGAGCATGTTTTGCTGTCATGATTTTACCTTCAATGCCACGGTCCCCGAAACCGCCAGCCACTAAAATCGCATCATTGCCACTTAATATTTCCACGCCATTCTTTTCGATTTCTTCAGCATCAATATAGTTAATATTGACATCGGTCAGAGTTTGGATGCCAGCACGGATAAGTGACTCTGATAGCGACTTATAAGACTCAGTTAGGCCAATATACTTGCCGACCAAGGCGATATTTACTTGACCCGTTGGGTTAGATTTTCGCTCAACAACACGCTCCCATTCTGACAAATCAGCCGGTGGACAATCTAGGCGGAAGTGTTTAACCACTAATTCATCAACACCTTGATCGCGATACAAAAGCGGTATTTCATAGATATTACTGACATCAACGCCAGAGATAACCGCTTCTCGGACTACGTTGGTAAACAACGCGATTTTACGCTTTGCATCTTCTGGTAGAGGGTCACTTACTCGGCATAAAAGAATATCAGGCTGGATGCCAATACTTCTAAGTTCTTTCACAGAATGCTGAGTTGGCTTGGTTTTAATTTCGCCAGCGACGGCGATGTAAGGCACTAACGTCAGGTGCATATACATCACGTTTTCGACACCTTTTTCTATCCGCATTTGGCGAATCGCTTCTAGAAAAGGCAGTGATTCAATATCACCAACGGTTCCGCCGATTTCGACTAGCGCTACGTCGACATCACCGGCACCGTCTTCAATCGCTCTCTTCATTTCATTGGTGATATGAGGAATAACCTGCACCGTACCGCCGAGATAATCACCGCGTCGCTCTTTCTTTATAACGCGCTCGTAAATACGGCCTGTGGTGAAATTATTTTTCTGTGTCAGCTTGGTACGAATGAATCGCTCGTAATGCCCTAAATCTAAATCAGTTTCAGCGCCATCATCGGTTACAAACACCTCACCGTGCTGCATCGGGCTCATTGTGCCTGGATCGACGTTAATATAAGGGTCTAATTTCATCAGGGTCACTTTCAACCCTCTAGACTCAAGAAGTGTGGCGAGCGATGCCGCGGCAATGCCTTTACCAAGAGAAGATACAACCCCTCCGGTTATGAATACGTATTTAGTCATCGAGTGCGTGTGATGTGTTTGAAAGCGTATAGAAACACAGAAAAACACAAGAATATTGTGTTTTGTGCCGTGCTCCAGAAGGTTCTGTATGATACTGGAGCGTTCGATTATGAACAATCGCTTTTAGCACGCTTATGTGATTTTTTTGCCACCTAAGCACATAGTCTAGACAAAAAGGTTAACGCTAATACGGAGTGTCTACTGAGACCCAATCGGAGTGCAATTGCTGGTCTACCGGTGCGATAATCACATCATTACCGGCTTCGGACATAGTCAGTAAAGGCAGGGTTTGACGCCTCCATGGGGGCACGCCGATCTCTTGCATCCATTTTCTCAAATTTAAACTATGTCCTTGCAAGGCTTTCGGGTTGCTTACTTCAGGCTTAGCGGCTAAGCGCAAGCGCGACTTTTTATGCGCGAGAACCAGCTCACGTAGTTTATGGGTAGAACCAATCATAAGTTTGTTTTCGAACAAACCTAAAGGCTGCTCTAAATCCTGCCAACTAACCGAGCTAAACTCCTGTCGTGCTGTAGTGGCGTCCATAACATACATATAGCCCTTATAGAATCTGAACTGGCGACCGCCTTCTTGTAACACAGCTGTGCCGGCGGGTGGTTCGCTGATCGCCAGCAACAATCTAGCTAGTAACTTTCGACTTGGCGAGTGAAGCTTTAGGCTCTGAAGCCAAAACCGTAAAATATTTGCCTGACGCCCCGGCGTTAAGTGTCCCAAGTCATCAACACAAAGTGCGTGAGATTGATCTAGCGGGTGAATTGGGTGCTCTTTTACGTCGACTAAGTCACAAATAGCAATTTCGCGCAGCAAGCCATTCTCTTGCTCTAAATTTGCGGCCGCGCGTGCGATATTCTGGATTGCATCAGGTCGAAAGGTCTGCAACACCGGTAATACCTGATGACGAATTTCATTGCGTGAATACCCTTGATTCTGATTACTTGGGTCTTCGACCCAATGTAAATCATGCTGATGTGCATAATTAACGATATCGACCTGACTAAACTTCAAAAGAGGACGAACTAATTTAGCTCCAAAAAAGGGACGCTTAGCACGCAGGCTGGATAAGCCAGTACTCCCGGCGCCACGCATCAAATTAAATAGAAAAGTTTCAGCTCGATCTTGTTGGTGATGAGCGGTCATGATCACTGAACCGTACTCGACCTGTTCGCTAAACCATTGATAACGCGCATCTCGAGCAGTCGCTTCGTCACTAGATCTTAAATTAAGTGACGTTTTTCTGATCGGCACCTCAAGCAATTCGCAAACACGTCCACAATGCTCAGCCCACGCTTTTGATTCTGCTTGCAGATTGTGAGACACATGCAGAGCCACTAGGTCGAAGCCGTGCTGGGCGCGTAATTGAGACATTAAGTGCAGCAACACCGTCGAATCTACGCCACCGCTGTAGGCAAGGTAATATCGACCTTGATGGTCGAGATTTAATCCACCAAAAAATTCGCTACCGGACTCTTCTATAGAAAGTGTCATATTAGGATCTACCTTTATGTAAATGTTTGTTTTTTAGCATAAACAGCATGGGTAGGTTGCCTGCATGCTGGGTAAAACTATTGAACTTAATTCAGCCTTGAGCGGATGTTAAACAGCCTTGAGCTAACAT
>JAESTB010000364.1 GCA_016763815.1 Arenicella sp. | reverse complement strand
TTTCTTTAACTTCTTAACCGAATTAGATCGTTTTGAATTTCAAACGCTTCCTGACGAAGTTAATGTCGAAGATGGTGAAATTGGTGATCCAGATTTTCAATACCGATTCACTGCGGCATACCGCTTGAATGATCTTGGACTTAATTGGACAACTCGCTTCGTTGAACGTTCATTTTTGTTGGACTTATCTCCTGAGGACCAGGGTGGCGATATTGAAGAAGATAACAATATCCCATTTGTTTCTTCGCAAACCACGCATGACATCAGTGCAAATTATTTGTTTAATGATAAGTTTTCAATCTATGGCGGTATTCGAAACGTATTTGATCAAGTACCTCCAGGCTTTATCAATAACCCTTTATATGACATTGTTGGCCGTCGCGCATTCTTTGGTGTAAGAGCTAAGTTCTAATGAGCTGAGTTATTTATGTTAAGAGACCTGATTGGTCTTCGAATATAAGCAGTGGGAAAATCCTCGCCTCGTGCGGGGATTTTTTTTGAGTGATATTTAGGGCACTGATTTTTGTATTTTTTTGTACTATAGCCACGGATAACTAAATAGTTGATAGTTTTGGGTTATGCAGTGTCTCGAGGGGTTATAGCTCGTTATACTCAAGAGCATAGCGAGATAATGAGACAGGACCGCAACGCGTAATTCGAGACTTTTAATGACAGCACAAACCGAACCATTAGAAACGTTAAACAATGACGTCAACCTCGTTGACCCGGTTGCACTGACTGGTTCGATTGAAGAGCAGAGCAGTCGAGAGCGGCTAAAGATTTTCTCTAAATTTTTAAGCGATACCTTGCTTAGAGATTTAGTCGCAGGTCGAACAAGCCTGAATCATCAAGAAAGCGATTACCCTGCGGCCGTTTTGTTTGCCGACGTATTTGGTTTTACCAACCTTACCGAAAAACTAATGGGGCAATATGGTCGAGAGCAAGCGATAGGCGCTGAGCATTTGACCTTCATGTTGTCTGACTATTTTGATCATTTAGTCGCTGTGGTATTGGAACATAATGGCGATGTCGTCAAATTTGCCGGAGACGCGATGCTGATTATGTTTCCTTGCTCTGATGTTAGGCTTGGCTTACAGCGAGCCACATCTTGTGGTGTGGAAATGCAACGAGTCGCTAAGCAGGTTTCGGCTCGAATCTTGCAGCAACATAACGTGATTCTAAGCCTCAAAGTAGCGGTTAGCTCAGGTGATATTGTTGGTCTTGTGCTAGGAGGGGTTCTTGGTCGTTGGGAGTACGCGGTAATTAGTGACGCAATTGCTGATGTTGGGCGTTTGGGCGACGCTGCGCTCCCTCATGACGTGTTAATAAGCGCTGAGAACCTTGTTCTTATAGATGCTAAAGTAGAAGCTAAAGTAGAAGGTAGCGAACTCGAAACAGACGTTCGCGGTGCCGGGATTTTTAATGTTATAAAGACTCCGAGCTGGGACCTAGCGATAGAACATCAACCGATTGAACTTGCCGCGTCGCTTGAACCGATAGTGCGGTGCTTTGTGCCGGCTGCTGTGGCGTCAAGAATCGCTGCTGGCCAGAGTGATACGGCGTTACTTGGAGAGCTGCGCCGCGTAAGCGTGTTATTCATAAACTTGCCGCAGTTTACTACTGATATCTCAATTGATCAGGCGCAGAAAATTGTAACTACCATACAACAAGCTTGTTACGGCCAACGGGGAAGCCTCGATAAAATCAGCTGTGATGATAAGGGAGTGTCCGTTATCGCTGGCTTCGGTGTTCCGCCGATGTCGGCTGAAGACGACCCTATACGTGCGGTAAAAGCGGCAATGAACATTCATCGGATTTTGAATTCAATGGGGCTTGGTGTTTCAATTGGTGTCGCTTCTGGCCCGGTTTATTGCGGTACGCTGGGCGATGAACATCGCTGCGAATATACTCTGATGGGCGATGTGGTAAATACAGCGGCGCGTTTAATGAGTATTGCTAATGACGGCGTGCTATGTGATGCCATTACGGTTGAAGCGAGTAGATCCGAGATAGAGTTTGACCCGGGGATCTTAACTAACCTCAAGGGCAAAGATGAAGCCGTTGAAACATTTCGGCCTCTAAATCTAAAAGTGTCGGATATTAAATCCAGCGTTTCGATTATCGGACGCGAGCAGGAACTGAACACACTTGTAGAGGCAATAGGGCATTTTAACAAGCCTGAATATGCTCGAGCGGTGGTTATTGAAGGTGAGGCTGGTATGGCAAGTCGGTGTTACTCGACGCCTTCAAGCAAGGCCTCTTGGCGGAGCATTCGAATGCTTTTTATAGGGCCAGTGCGAGTACCGTGCAAATTTCTTTTTACGGTGTATGGCGTGAGTTACTTTACCAGGCACTTGGCTTTAGCGGGCTTTCTAGTAATAGCGACAAGGAGGCGTATTTATTCGACTTGGCTGAGAATATTGGCCGTGTTCGGTTAGATATGTTGCCACTTCTTAACGATGTTTTGGGTCTTAATCTGGCCGAGACCGAATATACACGTGGCATGAGCAGTGAAATACGCGCCGAAAATATTCGCTTTCTTATACGCCAAATGCTTCAGCAAGAAGCGAATACTAAACTCATAATTATGGTGATTGATGATGCCCAATGGATGGATTCGGCTTCATGGTTACTATTAGAGTCCCTGATTCGAGATTTAACAAATACTCTTTTTATAGTGCTTACTCAGCCCTTCGTAGATAAAAATCCGGCCAGCCTAAATAAAATAATTGAATTGAGTGGTACCCGAAAAATTGTTTTGTCGGCAATGGCAAAAAGGGATATTGCGGCTCTGGTATGTCAACAGCTTAAAGTAGACTTACTGCCAGATTCGATATTAAACTTAATTCTTGAGCGTGCTGAAGGGCACCCATTATACAGTGAGGTGCTGGCCAACGACTTGGCTGAGCGAAAAATTTTAATTATCGAGGATGGAGTCTGTGCGCTTGCCGCAGGCATCACAAATGCGCAGGGCATAGAATTGCCGTCGTCGATGGAAAGTGCGATTGTGAGTCGATTAGAGCGGCTTAGTTTGGACCAACAATTAGCATTAAAAACGGCCAGCGTTATTGGCCGCCAGTTTTCAATGCAAGAGCTGCATTACCTTTACCCTATTGAGAATGATCGTGAATCTCTTAATTTGGAATTGGATGCACTCTGCATCATGGGGATGACTCAACCTCAAGTTCGACATGTAGAGTACTTTTTCAAACATCTTGCAACGCAACGAATCGCGTACGGTTTAATGCTCTATAGCCAACGCAAAAAGATGCATCGCCAAGCGGCGCAATGGATAGAGCTAAATAGTAATAATATCTCAAATAAGTACCCTGACTTGGCGCTGCATTGGCGACGTGCAGAAGAGCCGGTGAAAGCGATTAAATATCTTGGTTTAGCGGCCGAGCAGGCGCACGAGCTATTTGCTAACCGCGAGACTCTTGACTATCTAGATCAGATTGAAACGCTCTCGGCTGACAATCAAATTTCCATTGAGCACTTAAAGCGCGTTCGATGGAAAGGTATGAGCGGCGCGGCGCGATTAGCGCTTGGTCGATTAAATGAATCTGAGCAAGACTTTCGTGCGGCACTTGCCTTGCTTGGAATAGATTTGCCGAATAGCAAAGCGGGTTTTTTACTACGTGCGGTCGGG
>JAESTB010000363.1 GCA_016763815.1 Arenicella sp. | reverse complement strand
TTGGCGATATTTTTCTGGTCTTCGCTCAATCTGATGGGAATATCAGTGCCTTTTTAGTTGAACGGGATATGCCCGGTGTTAGTACTACCGCTATGACCAATGTTATGGCGGGTCGAGCCTCTCATCTTGCCAAAATCAAATTGGATCAAGTTAAAGTACCTAAAGAAAACTTGGTAGGCCGATTAGGTATGGGGTTTAGTTTTGTGGCCAATACAGCATTATTTTACGGGCGTTACAGCATAGCTTGGGCCGGTTGCGCGCTGGCACAAGCAGCCCTTGAAGAAATGGTTAGTTATGCTCGTAGTCGTGAACAGTTTTCTGTCAAAATTGCTCAACATCAGCTAGTTCAAGGGATTATTGCCAATGCTGTAACGCAATTACATGTTGGTAGAAACACGTGTGAAAAAATTGCGCAAATGCGTATTGATAATGATGAGGATGCTGTTACCGAAACGAATATTGCTAAGCTATTCACTTCACGCATGGCGATGCAAGTCGCCACCCAAGCAGTACAAATTCTTGGGGCCAATGGTTTTTCAGAAGACTACCCCGTCGAGAGACTTTTCCGTGAAGCAAAAGTGTTAGAGGTCATTGAAGGAAGTAGTCAAATTCAGCAACAAATGATCGCCCAATACGGTTTAACAAAATACTTTAGAAAAACCCTAAAGGAAGGAAGTGAACGTTGTGTTTAGTACTTTGATCGACGCGCTTGATCAAAGCGCAACCACAAATAAAGGTATTTGTTTTATTAGAGATCTCGAGCAAGACGAGTTCGTTTCTTATGCGCAGTTAAAAGAGTCCGCAATACAAATTTTAGCTGAGTTACAAAGCCAAGGAATTAAATCAGGTGATGAACTAGTACTGCAATATGTTTCATTAAAACCCATGATGCAGACTTTTTGGGCTTGCTTGCTAGGCGGTATTATTCCTATTCCATTAGCACTTGCTGATCAAGCGGAAAACGCACGTAAAGTTTTCACCATTTGGGCATTATTAAAAAAACCAGTATTGGCTTTTGATGATGAAAATACTTTACACAAATTACAAGACTACGCTGAAAACCATGGCTACACGCAAGAGTGGCAATTAATTCAGCAGTCACTTTATGATGTTAATGGTGAGCGAAAAGAGGGTAGTCGTCAGGCTGAATTGGTGGATGTTAAGTCTGAGGATATTGCTTTTATTCAATTCTCTTCTGGCTCAACCGGCACACCCAAGGGCGTTCTGCTTACGCATAAAAATTTGCTCTCGAATGCCTTTGACATTATGGCGTCAGTCGATCATAACCCGGATGACAATTTCTTAAGTTGGAAGCCGATTTCTCATGACTTTGGAATGATTGGTTTTCATATAACACCCTTAGTCGGCCAATCTAACCAATACCGTATTCCAACGGATGCTTATATATGGTCGCCGTCATTATGGTTTCGTGCGGTTAACAAGTACCGCGCCACTTTACTTGGCTCACCGAATTTTGGTTACCGACATTTTTTAAAGCTCTATAAACGTAAAAACAACAATGGTTTTGATTGGGATTTGTCCTGTGTGAAAGCTATTTTTAATGGCGCTGAACCCATTTCCACCGATTTGTGTGAAGAATTTTGTAATGAATTAAAACAATACGGTATGTCACCCGATGTGATGCGATGTGGCTATGGATTGGCTGAAGGCTCATTGATCTCTTCACTTTGTTTAAAGGGTGATGGCGTTAATCAAGTTATTGTTAACCGGCAACAAATTGAACTCGGAAAGAAAATTGTTCAAGTAGATAAACGGGACTCCAATGCCATTAGTGTTGTTGATTGTGGTATCCCTTACCCCAACACTCAAATTCGAATTGCTAGCGCCTCAGGCCGAACAGTGAGTGATGGCACCATTGGTTATGTGGAGATAAAAGGCAATAGTGTTACTAAAGGTTACTACCTCAATAAAGAGGAGACACAAAAAGCGATAAAGCGATCCGGTTGGCTAAACACTCAAGACTTAGGGTTCATGCTAAATGGTCGTTTGTTTATTGCCGGGCGTAGTAAAGAAGTGATTATTGTCGGCGGCAGTAATTATTTTCCGCACGATATCGAACAAGCAATTTTGGTCGAAATTGGCATAGATCATCTTAATCATGTGATCGCTTGCAGCGTGAAAGAGAAGCAAGTTAAGTATAAAAATGGAGTGCTGAATGCGGAAAATCAGCTTAATGCCGATGAAGCCCTAGCTCTATTTGTCTACCATAAAAAAAGCCTAGACACATTCCATGAAACAATTGAACAACTTAAAGCTGTTGTATTGAATGCCATTGGTATTAAAGCGGCTTATGTTATACCAGTTAAGAAAATCCCTAAAACCACAAGCGGTAAAATTCAGAGATTTGAATTAATAAAACAGTTCGAGCAAGGTGATTTTGATCAAATAATTATAGAAACTGGGCAGTTTGATAAACAGGGTTTAGTTAGTCAAGAAACGAAAAAAAATGCTGACAAAACACACGACTCGCATGCTCAGCTTGATGTGTCGGCCAATATGAATGACACGATTAGTTATCATCAATTAAGACCTATTTTAAAAATAGTCCTCGAGTTTGCCTGCAAGGCCTTGGGCGTTAATAGTATTCCAGAAGATGCAAGTTTTTTCGATTTAGGCTTAACGTCAATGAAGTTAATCGTTTTTCAAGAAAACCTTGAAAAACAGCTTAATGTTGAAATTTCTTCGACTTCTGCATTAGATTTCCCAACTGCGTATAAACTTGCTGAATGTTTTTATCGAGAATCAACTAAACAAGAAAAAGTCGAACAAGATCACACCGAGACACAACAGAGTCAAGCTAGTAATGACGATATTGCTATTGTTAGTATCGCTTGTCGCTTCCCAGGTACTAACGGCGGGGATGTTGAAACGCCCGAAGATTTCTGGCACTTACTCAGTCAAGGCTTAGACCCCGTTAGAGAAGTTAGCCGAGAATGTTGGAGAAATAGTTCATTAGATAAAGAGGAATTATCAACCAGAGAGGGTGGTTTTCTTAATAATATCGATCAATTTGACCCGCATTTCTTTGGTATTTCACCTATTGAAGCTGACGCTATGGATCCGCAGCAGCGTTTACTGCTCGAAGTTAGCTACCAAGCATTTGAAAACGCTGGCTTTGACGTTGAACAACTTAAAGGGAAAAATATTGGTACTTATGTCGGCATTTCTGGTAGTGACTACGTAGCACTGTCGCATGAACAGAGTAATGGGATTGGACCTTATACATTTACAGGTTCAATGTTTAATACAGCCGCTGGCAGAATTTCTTATGTATTTGGCCTTGAAGGCCCGTGTATGGCGATTGATACCGCGTGCTCATCGTCACTCGTTTCAATTCATCAAGCCTGTCGAGAATTAAGAGCGAAGGGTTGTGATGCGGCACTCGTTAGTGCCGTCAATTTAATGCTAAAACCAGATGGTCATCTAGGTTTTACGAAAATGAATGCTTTGTCCGAAACAGGACGTTGCCGAAGCTTTGATGATTCTGCCGACGGCTATATTCGCAGCGAAGGGTGTGCGGCCTTAGTACTCAAACGTGTAGATGATGCCGAAAAAGATGGGGACCCCATCTTAGCGGTGATTAAAGGCTCTGCCATTAACCATAATGGTCGTAGCGGTGGTTTAACTGTTCCAAACGGTTTAGCACAGCAAGCATTGATTCAGAAAGCGTTTAAAGACGCTAACGTAAGTGCGCAAGACATTGACTACGTTGAAGCTCACGGTTCTGGTACAAAGCTCGGTGACCCTCAGGAACTTGCTGCTTTAAACCAAGTTTTTGCAAATCGAAAACGTAATTTATATCTAGGCAGTGTTAAATCTAATATTGGTCATTGTGAAAGTGCCGCAGGTTTAGCCGGGGTGTTAAAAATGGTTTTATCACTAGAAAACCAACAATTGCCACCAAATTT
>JAESTB010000362.1 GCA_016763815.1 Arenicella sp. | reverse complement strand
CCGCAGTCGTAGAGCTGCCCCAGCAGGGCGTGTTCCAGGCCAAACAGCGCCTGGATCTCTGGGTTGGTGATGCCGGCTTTTATGCCGGCCGTTATGCCATTGGCAACTCCGGCGCTAACCTCTGGCAACCTAGCGTAGGCGTCTTCCAGTGTCAGATCGCGTGGAAATCGCGGCAGCGGTGAATGAGACTCTATGGCCTCTGTCAGTTGAGTTTCGAAGTTCCGGTCGTTTGTCATGCCGAAATCTCCACGTTCAGAGAATCACAGTGCGGTGCAGAACTCGCTCGT
The DNA here is from genome assembly GCA_016763815.1 of Arenicella sp. Lineage (GTDB taxonomy): Bacteria > Pseudomonadota > Gammaproteobacteria > Arenicellales > Arenicellaceae > Arenicella. The sequence continues at coordinate 2,872 of JAESTB010000362.1, read as the reverse complement.
GTCCCTCGTAACCGCCGTTGGCCTTGTGCAGCACGGAGCGGTTGTCCCACATAACCACCATGCCCGCTTGCCACTCGTGGCTGTACTGGAATTCCTCGCGGGTTTGCCATTTATAGAGGTCGGTTAAAAGCTGTTGTTCTTCTTCTGCCTCCATGCCTTCGAAGCCGACGATGTAACCAACGCACCCAAAAATCGACTCTTCACCGGTTTCTGGGTGTTTGCGAATAATCGGATGGGCTTGTACATCGTAAGCGGATTCTGAGGTCATGATTTTAAAGCCGCGATTGCCGTCATTTTCCCGCTCGCCATAGAGGCCGTCGGGGGCGTAAGCCAGTTTGGCCGAGTGCAGGGCAATCTTGTCGTCAAGGCGCTCACGCAGCGCTTTGGGCATTTCCCTGAGGGCCTTTTGCTGATTGATAAACCCAGTGTTACCGCCGTGGGGGGGGATGGTGATGCCGTATAGTATCGTTACCGCCGGCGGCTGTTCACCAAAACTCCAGTCAGTGTGCCAGCTGTCAGCAAAAATCGGTGTGGTCTCGTTGGCTCCCCGTCTCAATTCGATGACATTTTTGTGGCCTTCGATTGAGGCGATGTAGGGGTCGTTGGCGAAGTTACCAAAATACTGGCTGAAACGCTCGAGGTCGTTATCATCGATATCCTGCGTGGGAAACACCAGCACATGGTGTTCGAGCCAGGTCTGGCGAATCCGGCTAACGGTTTCCTTGTTCAGGGCCTGGGACAGGTCTAGGCCCTCGATCAACGCGCCGCACGCCCCTCGGGTCGGTGTAATGATTAGATTCATGGTTTTCTCCTCTCTTAATCCGCTATTTGTTGTGTAGGTCAAACTATGCGCGCCGGACGTCCAGCTTGCATTAGCGATTGGTGCAATTTATTTGCAATTTACGACACTAATGGAGCATTTACATGTCGCTACCGGCCGCTTATAATGCGATCAGCGCTTGCCGCTGAATTATCGGAGTGGCAAGGGGTTTTGGGGACCGGAATCATGAAACACTTGCACATCAACAACCTTTGGATCAACGGCCTGTTACAGACGTTTGAACAGCTCGGGCTAGACGCGGCAGAGTTGAGCAGGGGTATGGAGGCCATCACTGCTGGACAGCTTGCGCCGGGCTGTCAGCTGGACTTGGTTGACGCCAGAACCCTTTGGCACCGGGCGGTGAAGCTGGCGGCGGACCCACTGCTGGGTGTGAAGGTGGGGTTTCAGCAGAACCCGAGGTCTTCGGGGGTGATCTTCCCATTGGCTTTACACAGCCCCAGCGTTCGCGCTGCCCTGCAACATATTGTCAATTTTCAGACTCTGATCAGTGAGAGTGGCTGCTATCGTATTCACGTTCTCGACGTGGAGGGGCGCGACTGCATCGAGTGTGAATATGTTCCCGTGCCGAGCTCGGTGTCCATCAGCCCCCAACAGGTGATGTCGGTGGTGGCCAGCACCTTGAATCTAATCAAGCTTATTTCCAGCGACGATATCTGTGCGCAGCGTGTTTACGTGCCAGCAGAAATGGATACTGTACTCATCGCCCAAGAACTGGATTGCGTCGTAGAATCTCGAGCAGGTAATCTGTCAATGATCTTTGCTACCGACAAGCTCGACGATCCAATTTTCGGGCGCGATGAACACCTCTATCAGTTGTCGCTGAGTTATGCCGAGGGTTTGTTGCGGGCAAAACGGGTCGGCCAGCATTTTCTCGATAGCATAAAGGGTTATATCGATGTGGCATCACCCGCTCAGGTGGGCGTGGACGAGGTCGCGGCAAAGCTAGGTTTGCACCGGCGCGCGCTGCAACGGAATCTAGCGGAGCAAGGCACCTCCTTTCGTCAACTAAAGGAGAGTCTCCTTAAGGAGCGTTCACTAGCACTGCTGATCTCCCTGCGGCTGAATGTTGATACGATTGCGGAAACGCTTGGCTACTCGGACGCCAGTACTTTTCACCGCGCGTTTAAAGCTTGGTTCCATGTAACGCCAAAGCAGTTTCGAGATCAAATCGGCAGTTAGCGGAGCGGCTGTACTAAGTGGCTGACCACCCCTTCAATCACCAGCCTCGCCTGCTCGTTGAGGTAGATAGCTCTTATATAATATCAGTGCATCTATTTGATTAGCAAAGAGGTTTTCTGTGGCACGAAATAAAATCCAATTTCAAGAAGGCGTTAGTTTGAACGAATTCATCAAAGAATACGGTACCGAAGAACTCTGTTTTTCCGCTCTTTATGCTTGGCGATGAGCAGAGGGTTTTAAATGCCCGAGCTGTGATCACGATAAATATTCCCAGTTAAGTGTTCGTAAGCTTCAGCAATGCAACCGTTGCCGTTGCCGTTGCCATAGTCAAACCTCCATGACGGCGAGCACAGTTTTTGATTCGACCAAATTACCACTTACTTTATGATTCAGAGGTATCTATTTGATAACACAGAATAAAAATGGAATTTCAGCGATGAAACTCCATGGTGATTTAGGTATTTCCCACAATGCCGCCTGGCGTATGAAACACACGTTAATGCAAAAAGAGATCATAGTAAGAAGCTCTCTGGGTTTATCGAATTGGATGATACTTATCTTGGCGGCGAACGTACTGAGGACAAGCGTGGCCGCGGTGCGGCCGATAAAATGCCTTTGGTCGCAGCCGCGGAGACTACAAGCGATCGCAATCCAGTTAAACTTAAGCTTTGGGTGGAAAAAGGGTTCCGGTCATCGGAAATTAAGCCATGGAGTCAGCAACATTGAAGTGAAGGAAATACCGTTATTTCGGATGGCCCACCTTGCTTTAAGGCGATTACTGAGGCTGGTTGCTCTCGTCATAAAATTGTCTGTGGTAGTGGGCGTGCCTCGGTTGAAAAACCTGAGCTCTAT
>JAESTB010000361.1 GCA_016763815.1 Arenicella sp. | reverse complement strand
TACTCATTCTAGCCAGCTCGTCAACACCTTTCGTAAACTTATTTTGCTGCAAGTTTTAAAGCTGTTTTCGAAGCCGTTTTCAGCACTTTAAAAGCGCTTCTGCTGTCTCGAAGAAGGCGCATTCTACTGATATCTAGAGGCCCGTCAACACTTTTCGGAATCTAATTCCTAAGCCTGGTAAAACTCGCATAAAGCACTACAAAATGATCTCTTTGCGGCAGTTTTTGCGGTTAAGTATCACGTACCTATGAGAGTTCTAATCTTAGACCTTCAACTTAGAGGCCCATAGAGCGAGCTTATGCTTCATAGAGCTCATTGATAGCTGCTCAGCTGGTAATGGCGTTATTAGTTTGTCATGTACTAGTAGGCGATAGATATACTCTATCTTATGGTCTGACGAATCAGTTGCGTCGAATTTTACCACTCCTCGGTTTTCTCCATAGTTCATTCCGATTCTGATCGCCTTCTTTAATTGCTCTTTCTCGTCTTTCATTTGACCTGTCCTCCAAGTTCACTATTTTAACCTTTAAGGTCTATTCATCGCAAATACAAAAAAAGCCCTACAACAAAGTTATAGGGCTCTTAATCTGATCAAAAAGACCGCTTACTCAGCTGCGGCTTTCTCATCAGAGTCTGCATAGGATTCAAACGCAGCTTCGGCATCAACAGTCTCTTGAGTCAAAAGCGCGACTAGTTCAGCCTCTTTCTCATCAGACTCACGTCGACGGCGAACACGCTCTTCGTGATACGCCAAACCAGTACCTGCTGGAATCAAACGACCCACTACTACGTTTTCCTTCAAACCACGTAAGTGATCCACTTTGCCGGCAATAGAGGCCTCAGTGAGAACACGAGTGGTTTCTTGGAACGACGCGGCAGAGATGAATGACTCTGTGGTCAACGAAGCTTTGGTGATGCCTAGAAGAACTGGCACAGCTTGCGCTTTAACCAACTCTTTCTTATCAGCCGCTTCGTTAGTTTCTAACCAACGAGTACGCTCGATTTGCTCACCTGGCAACAACCTAGTCTCACCTGGATTAGTAATCCTCACCTTACGCAGCATCTGACGTACGATTACTTCGATGTGCTTATCGCTGATGGTTACACCTTGTAAACGGTATACGTCTTGAACTTCATCAACGATATAGTTGGTGAGTGCTTCTTTGCCTCTCAAGGCAAGAATATCTTCCGCTACCGGTGAACCGTCCACTACGATTTCGCCCTTCTCTACAGTCTCACCCTCAAACACGTTGATTGTACGACCTTTCAAGATCAACGTTTCATGCGACTCGCCACTGGTATCAGTGATAACCAAGCGTTGCTTACCTTTAGTCTCTTTACCGAATGAAATCACGCCGCCCTTAGTAGCCATAATAGCGGCATCTTTTGGCTTACGTGCTTCAAACAATTCAGCAACACGAGGCAGACCACCAGTAATATCGCGCGTTTTGGATGACTCTTGCGGGATACGTGCTAGTACATCACCAACACCTACCTTCTGTCCATCTTCTACGGTTACGATCGCACCCGCTTGTAACGAGTAACGTGCTGGCACATCCGTGCCAGCAATCATGATCTGCTCGCCTTTATTGTCAACCAACTCAATAACAGGTTTTAGGTCACGTGCCGAACCACGGCGTTCAGCCGGGTCAATGATTTCGTATGAAGTTACACCCGTCAGATCATCAGTTTGTTTAGTAACGGTCATTCCATCGGTCATTTCCGAGAATTTAACTTGACCGTCAACCTCTGTAACAATTGGGTGAGTGTGCGGGTCCCAGTTGGCCACTACTTGGCCAGCTTCAACTGCATCGTCATCATTGACTTGTAACACCGCCCCGTATGGAAGTTTATAACGTTCGCGATCAGAGCCATTTTGGTCCTGCACTACAAGTTCACCCGAACGCGCAACAACAACTTGTCGGTTATCAGAGTTCGCCACTGAACGCAGGTTTTCTAGCTTAATTGTACCGTTACTTTTTACTTCGATGTTCGACACCGATGCGCCGGCTGTTGCCGCCCCACCAATATGGAATGTACGCATTGTTAGCTGTGTACCTGGCTCACCAATCGATTGCGCTGCAATTACACCAACAGCTTCACCGCGATTAACCAAATGGCCACGCGCTAAGTCACGACCGTAACACTTAGAACAAATACCGTAACGAGTTTCACACGTTACCGCTGAGCGAACCAAGACTTCATCGATATTGTTTGATTCAATCAGATCGAACGCTTTTTCGTCGATCATTGTCGCCGCTTCAACTACTACTGATTCGTCGATGTTAGAGATCACATCTTCAACAGTAGTACGACCCAAGATACGGTCACGCAATGGAATCACCACGTCGCCGCCTTGTACTAAGGCCTTACGCTTAACGCCTTGCTTAGTTCCGCAATCAACATCAGTCACTACCAAGTCTTGACACACGTCAACCAAACGACGAGTTAGATAACCCGAGTTAGCTGTTTTAAGCGCCGTATCAGCTAAGCCTTTACGTGCTCCGTGAGTCGAAATAAAGTAGTGAGCTACGTTTAAGCCTTCGCGGAAGTTAGCGGTAATCGGTGTTTCGATAATCGAACCATCCGGTTTCGCCATCAAACCACGCATGCCAGACAACTGACGAATCTGCGCGTGTGAACCACGAGCGCCAGAGTCGGCCATCATGTAAATTGAGTTAAACGACTCTTGCTCTACAGTTTTACCTTCGGCGTTGACCACTTGGTCAGAACCTAGGTTGTCCATCATTTTATTAGCAATATTTTCAGAAGCGCGCGTCCAGATATCAACAACTTTGTTATAGCGCTCGCCGTCGGTCAGTAGACCAGACGAGAACTGTTCTTGAATATGCTTAACTTGAGATTCAGCTTCGTCGACGATTTCATACTTCTCCTTTGGCACCACCATATCGTCTACACCAATAGAAATACCAGCGAGTGCCGCATGGCGGAAACCGGTGTACATCAATTGGTCAGCGAAGATAACAGTCTCTTTCATACCAACAACTTTGTAGCACATGTTGATGGTCTCAGAGATAGTTTTCTTTTTCATCTTCTGATTGATCGATGAGAAAGGCATACCTTTTGGCAATATATCTGACAACAATGCACGACCAACAGTAGTGTCATGGATATTGTTGTGATCTGAGCGCTCACCCGTGTCTTCGTCGATTAAGGTCTCAGAAATACGCACTCTGATCTTAGCGTGCATAGCAACTTGCTTAGAATCGTAAGCTCGACGCACTTCATCTACGTTGTAAAATACTTTACCTTCGCCTTGAGCGTTGATCATCTCACGTGTCATGTAGTACAAGCCCAACACGATATCTTGCGATGG
>JAESTB010000360.1 GCA_016763815.1 Arenicella sp. | reverse complement strand
TCCGAACCAATTTGGTATACCAGATCATAAAACCGTAATAACGATATCTTGTGCGTTTGTCCTGTGATCTCAAACAAGGAGCGTGTCACGATCGAAAATCTTTCAAACGGGGCGTCGCTAAGCAGCAACGGCAACGACTCTTTAAAACGCCCAGAGTTACCGATGAGGTCCCAATAGCGCGCAAAGCGATTGACAAACTGAACGGCTGAGTAATCAACGGTATCGCTGCTGACAATACTGAACGGCGGATTCGGATTAAAGACTAATTGGTGTGCTTGCGTGTGACGCACGATCGGTGAGCCCTTGAGCCGTTTCAAAATACCCACCTGAATCTCATGCGGCCTCAGCTGATAAAGCTGGTTAAAGCTACTGCCAAAGCTCTCAATGGTTTCACCTGGCAATCCAAAAATTAAATCAGCATGTATATACGCGTTGCTTTGATCGCGAATCCAAACAAGGTTGAGTTTGGCTTGCTCATTATTCTGTCGACGACTAATACGGCTCTGTACCTCGGGATTAAATGTCTGAATTCCGATTTCAAACTGAAGACTACCCGCGGGAAATTTTGTAATCATTTCCTTTAATGCTTCTGGCAGATGGTCTGGCACTACTTCAAAATGCAAGAATAGATCATCGCTCATTCGCTCAAGAAAGAACTCCATGATACGTAAACTGTTTTTTATCTTGAGGTTAAAGGTTCGGTCAACAAACTTGAAGTGCCGTGCCCCACGTTGATGCAAGATATCCATCTGCTCAAGAAACTCATCGAGGTCAAACGGCCATGCGGTTTTGTCTAAGGCAGACAAGCAAAACTCACACTTAAACGGGCAGCCGCGCGACGCTTCAACATACAGCACTCGGTTCTTTATATCATCAGCCGTATAGAGCTGATAAGGCATCTTAATGTGCTCAAGCTTCGGCTGCTTGCCAACAATGATCTTGCTTATCGGCGATGCATCATTCAGTAGCTCAGCTAATAATTCTCGAAAGCTTGTTTCGCCCCAGCCCGTTATTACATAGTCACTTAGCGCGACGATGGCTTGATCATCATTCTCGTGACTCACTTCTGGGCCACCCAAAACCACGATCACCCCAGGTGCAACGGCTTTGAGTAGCGCAACAACACATTCGGTTTGCACCACATTCCAAATATAAACGCCGAAACCGACAACCTTCGGAGAGTTAACTAAAAGCTGCTCGACAATGTCTTCAGGTCGCGATTCAAGGGTGAATTCATGGATCTCACAGCGGTCCTCGAACTCACCTAGATTGGCCTTAAGGTAACGCAAGCCAAAAGCGCTATGAATGTAGCGCGCATTCAACGTAGCCAATAAGACATCAGTTTGTGGAGCTTGTATTTGTTTGGCTAGCATGATTTCTATAAAGAGTTATGAGAGGGCCTATTAGCCGCTGGCAAGTTGAGTGACGACAAAGCCCGCAGCGACAAAGGCAAAGGCGCCAGTAACGTGAGATATCGACCCCATGCCGCCAGCACAGTTGAGTGCATTGCTGCGGTTATCAGCGCCAGTCTCAGAGTCGGCCGCAGTAGGCCGTTGTGGGCTCACGCCACCAACGCCGTCAGGGTAAACCAATTGCTCATCAGAATACACGCATGGCACGCCGAAACTACGTTTTAAATTACGCGCAAAAGCATAGTCTTGACGCAGTAATTTACGGGTTCGGGACAGTAGAACATCTTGTTTACTGCGGCTTAAATCAACCTGTCTAATCTTAAGCGGGTCGAGTTGACCGCCTGCGCCACCGATAGTGAGTATCTTTATTTTCTGCTTTCGACAGTAATTTATTAACGCCGCTTTCGTTCTGAAGTCATCGATACAATCGATCACATAGTCAAAATCAGGCTTAATCAAATCACCTAGATTATCTGAACTAATAAATTCATCAACCACCTGAACCTTACAAAGCGGGTTTATTTGCTCAATTCTATCCTTCATGACCAACACCTTATCACGGCCAATATTGTCACTAGTTGCGACTAACTGTCGGTTAATATTGGATTCAGACACCACGTCCAAATCGATCAGGCTCAGTGAACCAATGGCACTACGCGCCAAGCTCTCGGCGACCCAGGAACCCACGCCACCGATACCGATCACACACACGTGGGCGCGCGACAAACGCATTAAGCCGGTATCACCGTACAATCTAGCGATACCGCCAAAGCGTCGCTGCAAATTTACCACTAACGGTTCAAGTTCTGATTGAGACATTTAAAATCGAGTGTAGACTTAAGAAATGATTGATACGCATTGCCATTTAGATTTTCAAGAATTCGACCAAGATCGCGACGCTGTACTGCAACGCTGCGCCGACAACGGAGTAAACCGGATCGTTGTTCCGGCCGTTAGTGCCGCCTGCTTTAAACGCACAATTAATACCTGTATTCGTTACCCAAGCCTTGAACTGGCACTCGGATTACACCCAATTTTTATTGAACAGCGTCAACCGCAACATCTAGTCGAACTCGACCAATTGATAACACAATATAGCCCGATTGCAGTCGGTGAGATCGGCTTAGATTTTTTTGAAAATCGACTTATCCGTGAAAATCTAAAAGAAAAACAGATCGCCTTCTTTGCTAAACAAATCATTATAGCAAAACAACATGATTTGCCGCTTATTATTCACAACCGCAAGGCGCACGACGAATGCTTGCAATTATTGGCGGCTCAGCCACTTCGAGGCGGGATCATTCATGCATTCAATGGCAGCGTCCAGCAAGCCCAAAAATACATAGCGCTGGGGTTCGTGCTTGGCTTTGGTGGCATGCTCACCTTTGACCGTTCACGCAAGCTCCGAAGACTCGCTGAACAGATCCCATTGCACGCCATAGTATTAGAGACTGACGCCCCGGACATGACCGTATCGCAGCATCAAGGACAACGCAATAGCCCAGAATACCTTCACTATGTGCAACAGGTGCTGGCCGACATTAAAGGCTGTTCGCTTGAAACTATCGCCGAAACGACCTCGGCCACTGCCAAGCGCGTTCTGCGCCTTTAATGTTCTAACGATTGTCACTATAAGTCGTTAGACTATAAGCAATTAAACTCGGATAAATAATCTAGCTGCTGGTAAAAGTCTAATGGGTCAAACCACTTTGCCAACAAGCCTAAAATAAGTCGACAAACCTATGAAAAACACGCTAACGGCCGCCGTTATTTTAATCGGCAATGAGTTGCTCTCGGGCAGCATTGAAGATAAGAACTTAGCGCATATTGCCAAAACACTTGAGGTTAGGGGCATACGTGTTCGTGAGACTAGAATTATTGCCGACGTTGAAAGCGAAATTGTCGGCGCTGTTAATACACTCAGAGCAAAACATGATTATGTGTTTACTACCGGCGGCATTGGACCAACTCATGACGACATAACCTCAGATTCAATCGCGGCGGCATTTGGTGTGAAAAATGTGATAGTGCAAGACGTGTTTGACCGCATTCAGACATACTTAAACAGTAAAGATATCGAATTTACCCTCGCCGCGCAGCGCATGGCGCACGCTCCAGAAGGAGCCGAAATGATACGTGCCGATGACTCGATTATCCCAGGTTATCGAATCGAGAACGTGTTTGTGATGGCAGGCGTACCACGGATCATGCAGCATATGCTCGGCGGCATTATTAATCACCTGAAGACGGGGTTAGCCATTCATAACGCCTACGTGCACGCAAACGTCGGTGAAGGTGAAATCGCCGCCGCCTTAGAAGCGGTTCAGAACCAACACCCAGATATCGACATCGGAAGTTACCCGCAAGACAAAGGCTCAACCATCAGTGATTATCGAGTGGTTTTTGTTGTTAAAGGCACTGACTTGAAAGAAATTGAAGTGACTTGCGAGCAAATTCTAAACGCCTGTCACGCCGGTGGATATGATGCGATAAAGATCTAAAACCTCACTGAATCTCAACCGAACCTCAATCTAGTTTAAACGCGTGTTTATAGTCTTTGGCAAGGCTTTGGTCTTGCGCAGGCTTTCTTAGTATCAAGTTACCAATCGCCAGCACATCCATTTCAGTACCCATAAAACAGTTAAAAGCATCTTCAGGCGTGCATACAATTGGCTCACCACGTACATTGAAGCTGGTATTCACCACTACCGGGCATTGGCCTATTTTATCAAATTCTGAAATCAAACCGTGATACAAGGGGTTAGTGTCTTTGTGCACGGTCTGAATTCTCGCCGAATAATCAACATGCGTAATGGCCGGAATATCTGAACGATGGATATTAAGCTTTTCAATACCAAACAACTGTTGTTGGTCAGCGCTCATGGCATGACACTTGTCCTTATTAACTTTGTCGACCAGCAGCATATAGGGGCTATCACCATTGAGTTCAAACCACTCGCTCACCTTTTCTACCAGCACAGACGGTGCAAATGGACGGAACGATTCACGGTACTTGATCTTCAGGTTCAAGGTTTTTTGCATTGCATCTGAACGAGGGTCGCCCAAAATTGAACGGCCACCTAACGCTCTCGGGCCAAATTCCATTCGCCCTTGAAACCAGCCGACAACATGTTGCTCAGCTAAGGCATTGGCGGCATGGCTTAGCATGTCCGCCTGCGAGTGCTCTTCGAACACCGCGCCGATTGCGCTCAATCGTAATTTTATATCCTCCGTTGTAAACTCACATCCCAAGTAGGAGCCACGCATATTGTCGCCGCGCTTAACGGTTCGGGGTAAGCCGTAAACTAAATGAGCCACGGCTTGAGCCGCACCCAATGCACCACCGGCATCGCCAGCTGCGGGCTGAATCCAGACATTATCAAAGTGTCCAGCACGCTGAATTTTTCCATTCGCTACGCAGTTTAGCGCGACACCGCCGGCAAGGCATAGATTACGTATTCCGGTTTCCTCGGCCAGCGACTTGGTAAGTTTCAACACGATGATTTCGGTTACTTCTTGCACTGACGCAGCAATATCCATGTGAAATTGTTCTAGTGCCTCGTCATCGGGCTTGCGGGCTGGGCGCCCAAACAGATCATCAAACTTTTTATTGGTCATGGTTAGACCAGTACAGTAATTGAAATAACGTTGATCTAATCTATACGAGCCATCGTCTTTGACATCGATTAAGTTGTCTAGGATGATTTGCGTGTACTTAGGCTCACCATACGGAGCCAGTCCCATGACCTTGTACTCGCCGGAATTAACCCTAAAACCGGTGTAATACGTAAACGCCGAATACAGTAGGCCTAGGGAATGAGGGAAGTGGATTTCCTTAACAATATCGAGCTTATTACCACGGCCAATGGCAACCGATGTGGTTACCCATTCACCAACGCCATCTAAGGTTAATACCACAGCTTCTTCGAATGGCGATGGATAAAACGCACTCGCGGCGTGGCTTAGATGATGCTCGGAAAATTTTAACTTGGCGTCCCAATCGATCTCTTTACCGCTATCCGATGGAAAGCGCGTCATCATTTCGCGAATTATCTTTTTTTGGAACAGCTTTTCTTTAACCCACAGGGGCAGCGCTGTCTTAAAGGACATAAAGCCCTTAGGCGCAAAACTGACATAGGTTTCTAACAGGCGTTCAAATTTAATAAAAGGCTTTTCAAAAAACACCACACTATCGATTTGGTCGATCGATAAGCCCGCCTCTTTGATGCAATATTCAACTGCATTGATCGGAAACGAGGCGTCATGCTTAATCCGAGTGAAACGCTCTTCTTGTGAAGCGGCGATAATATGCTCGCCGTCAATGATCGCAGCCGCACTATCGTGATAGAACGCCGAAATACCTAAAATGATCATATTGGTCTGCTTAGAACAAGGTGTAAATGAAAGGCGCTAAGGCAGAACCTTGCGCGAACACAAGTAAGCCACCGATCAATAGGCTAAAAAAGATAATAGGCAAAAGCCAAAATTTCTTACGCGCCTTCATGAAACGCCAAAGTTCTTTAATTAAATCCATGGGTGAATCTAGCCAGTATTTTATAGAATGTTTATTGATGCTATAAAGCTGTGGCCTTTAACAACGACCACAACTGATTGCTTAAAACTGATTATCGAAGCTTTCTTTAGTCACGCTCTTTTGCTCGCGTAAAATCCAATAGCTAGCGGCTTCACTATCAAATTTACGCCGCATTGGATCTTTACCTAAAAGTCTGAGTATCAAGCCCGTCGGCAGCACCGTTAAAAAGAAAATCAAAGCCATTAAAATTGGGTTGATAACGGTGTGCATCACTTGTCCGAATTTCGCCCATAAGCGGTTCAGCGGTGCCAATATCGCGGGGTAAACCAAGGCCGGCAAGGCCCATGCGGCAGCAACGATTAGAGCCCATTGTCGAAGCTCGTCACCGAACAGCAAGGGAAATAAGCCAATAACACAAAATAGGCCGCTAAAGATGAGTCCAAAGACGCGATTATCTAATGGCTTTGGTGGGTTTGATTCGGCACTCATTGTCTAATGACTCTCATTCTTAGCGGCGGCTATGTTCGATTGATGGATCGTTTCGACGATTTTCTCTACCATCATATTATAACCCAGAGATTTAAAATGGCAGCAGTTGTCCCTAAAAACCTGTCGCTCAACGTCTTTATAAAGATACCTCAGGTTATGAAACTCAATGCCTCGTTGTTCTAACCAAGGGATTTTTTTCTGAATACGGGGGTAAATTTTCCGATACAAATTTCCATAACCACCTTTATGTTCAGCGATAAGCGCAACCTACGTTCATGCTCACTCATAACCAGCTTGCTACCTTCGATATACTGGTTTGGCTGTAAAAAATGCACATACTTAGCGTTGTTAACTTTAGCACTGGCGTACATTAGATGTGAGCTTGTGGCCCACATATCGACTGCGTATTGGTAAAGATCATCCCAAGTAGTGAAATCGTAATCTGGCCCCATTGCTTGGTAATTAAAGTCGCGATGTTCTGACCCTTGTTGCCCTACAGTGTCGAGCGCTTGATTAATAACGCTAACCCGATTGTTATAATTAGTCTGTGCAAGCCGCCAAAGTAAGTTAGAAAAAGGGCTATTACGAAACCAGGGATTAGACATCAATGCGGCCCTAGAGCTGTGCGCAGCTTGTAGGTTCTGTCTTTCGGCCAGCAGATCTACCAAGTCTTTTGACACCGCGTTTGCCACTCGGCTCACCCAACTTCTGGGGTAACTTGGATGAGTGCCACTATTCTTATAAATGGACGGCGGCATAACGACATCATTAAAACCGTCTAAATTAATCAACAAATCGAATTCGGCACCAAGTGCATAGTAGTAGTTCAACATCATCAGCTGCTGTGGCTGTCGTAAACCACCGGCGGCAATACTATGTATAATAATTTCTCGGTCTTTATACTCAGGCAATCTAGCCAGCAAAGTCTGATACAAATTCTTAGGCGACACGCCGTTAATCGTGCCCACGGCCACCGAGCCACCAATAACGCCAACAATCAATTTATCCTCAGAGCGCTTCTCAAAAGCGCTATCGGTCGAGACTTTAATACGGGCATAGCACTCTGGCAGACTATCACCGACACACCCATCAGTTCGAATCTTACCGTCAGTGACGTATCCGAAGTATGGGTGCAACACCTCTTTGCGCCGGATGTCTTGCTGTAAAGTAGTTTCATCTTCGCCGGTGAATACTGGCCCTTGCTGAATCTGAGCAATGCTACTTATTCGGGCAATCTGCATCGCTTGGCGATCATAGTCACCAAAATTTAGCCGAAAGAAACCGTAGGCAACTAACTCCAGTAAAACGTAATTCACAAAGATGATTACGCCGTAAAAAAATAGTTTCTTGATACGCACTCTCCGGGGCGTTGCGACCACAATAACGCAAAGCTGCGGCCACGATAACGTATAGGTGTGACCACAATAATGAATAAATATTACAGCGATACCAGTCGTCAACTAGCCTCTCTCTGCTATCAGCTTGAATGGCCGCGATGATAGCATTTTTGATTTGGCTCAAGGTAGAAAAAATGCCCGCCTAGGGTTACTCAACAGCGGGCATGAATGATTTTGAGCTTGTATTTTTGCAACACAATCGCGTCTTGACGCCAGCCAAGATAGCGCTAACTAGCTATTCGTGTCGTAGCAATAAGGCTAGCAAGGTGACATCTGTCACCCGCTATTGATGATAGTCGTCAATAGCGACTAACAGCTAGCCTCTTTATAGTGGTCCTATAAACAATGAGGCCCTATGAATACTGCACTTAAAACAACACAATTAAGCGTTCGCTTCGGCAACAAAGTTGCGCTTAACTCAATAGATCTTTCGATCTCCGCCAGCGGCGTTACCGCATTACTTGGCGCCAACGGTGCCGGTAAGACCACCCTGATCAACTGCGCGCTGGGGCTGTGTAAACCAAGCTCTGGTAGCGTTCGGCTATTCTCTAAAACACCGGGGAAAACCGAGTCTAAAAGACTAATTGGAGTAATGTTGCAAGACTCCGCTCTGCCTGATCTGCTAAGCGCACGCGAACACATTCAACTGTTTAGTACCTACTACCCAAACCCGCTCAGCCTAAAACAGTTATCGCAACGATGCGGTCTAGAACGTTTTGTCGACAAACGCTATAAAACACTATCAGGCGGTCAAAAACGTCGTGTTCAATTTGCTCTCGCCATTATAGGCCAACCCAAAATCGTATTCCTCGACGAGCCTACAACGGGTTTGGATATTGATGCCCGAAACCTTGTTTGGAACACCATCAACGAATTACGTCACACCGGTACAGCCGTGTTACTCACCACGCACTATCTAGAAGAGGCCGATTCTCTAGCCGACCACACAATTGTCATGAACAATGGCGAGATCATCGCAAACGACTCTACAGACAATATTCGAGCAACCGCTTCTGGGGCCGTTATTCAATGTGAAAGCACGCTAGACCTCAGTGTTATCGGCGCTTTAGAGGATGTGCGTTCAGTAAAAATGCGTGGTCGAAAAATAGAGATCTCAAGCCGCAACGCTACCGCTAGCCTAGTTGCGCTGTTGGCACTAGACCCCAAATTAAACAATCTGACGGTCAGTAAATCAAGTTTAGAAGACGCCTTTAAGCAACTCACCGACCATACAAAAACAGCAGGAGACTCAACATGAACCCATTGATAAACGAAACAGGCGCCGAGATCCTTAAAGCAATTCGTGCTCCCGAGTTCCTATTACCCACCCTATTGATGCCATGTGCCTTTTACAGTTTGTTTGGCGTAATTCTAAGTGCCGGCAATAACAGTGCTACTTACTTATTAGCCACCTACGGCGTCTTCGCGGTAATGGGGCCATCCATATTCGGCTTCGGAGTCGGCGTAGCCAACGAGCGAGATAAAGGCTGGCTGCAGCTAAAGCAAGTTGTCCCGGCGCCACCCTATAGTTACGTTGCCGCTAAAGTAATTACCACACTACTGTTTGCCTGCATGGCGCTTATGCCGATCTACTTAATCGCCGGTTTCTTCGGTGGTGTTGAGCTACCGCGTGAAATCTGGTTCAGCCTATTTGGCATCCATTTGATCTCAGCGATACCGTTTGTATTAATCGGCCTTAGCTTAGGCTTCTGGTTGAATTCCGGCGCAGCAGTGGCGATATCGAATATTGTTTTTCTTAGCTTATCGATTCTCGGAGGCCTATGGTTTCCGGTCTATGCATTCCCCACAATAATGCAAACCATCGCCAAATTTACTCCGTCGTATCATCTCGCCGAACTGGCACTTGCCATTGTTGGCGCAGGAGGCGAACACGCCAGTGGGTTTAATCTATTAAGTGTCTTAATTATGAGCCTAGCTCTTTTAGGACTCGCTATTTCAGCTTGGATACGTCAACGCTAAACCGGAGAATATGATGTTAAAAAATACCTTCTATATAAGTGTCTTCGGCACTATCTTAGTCTCGATTTTATTGTTGTCAATTTTGCCGACACCGACACTTCTAAGCAAGACTGCCGAGTCTGGCGTTTTGCTAATCGAAAACGCGACCGTCTTTAATGGCGAAATATTCCTCGAAAATACCGATCTCGAGATCAGTAATGGAATTATTAATAACATGGGGAAAAACCTAGATTCCATTGCGACTCGCCGTATCGATGCATCAGGGAAAACGATTATCCCCGGGCTAATCGATGCCCATACACATACATTGGGCAATGCCCTGTCATTGGCGCTAAATTTTGGTGTCACCACACAGCTTGATATGTTCACGGCGCCTAGCCTTCTAAGCCGCGAGCTTAGTATTCGAAACAATGTCGCTCAAGCCGAGCAAGCAGACTTATTCAGCGCCGGCATGTTAGCCACGATCGACGGCGGTCACGGCACTCAATTCGGCGTACCGATAGACACGCTATCATCACCAAACCAAGCAGAACTCTGGGTAGAACAACGCATTCGAGAGGGCTCAGACTATATTAAATTAGTTTACATGCCCTACTCCGATTATTTCAAGAGCTTAGACCGGCCAACCTCAGCCGCAGTCATTCAAGCCGCA
The DNA here is from genome assembly GCA_016763815.1 of Arenicella sp. GTDB lineage: Bacteria > Pseudomonadota > Gammaproteobacteria > Arenicellales > Arenicellaceae > Arenicella. The sequence continues at coordinate 4,994 of JAESTB010000360.1, read as the reverse complement.
CATAAAAAAGGTCTAATCGTCGTAGCTCATATCTCGTCACAACGCGCCGCTAAAGAACTGCTAGAAGATGGTATTGATGGTTTCGTGCATATCTTTGCTGACCAAGAAATAAGCCAGGAAGTGTTAGACTTAGCCAAGAGCAATAATATTTTTGTGATACCAACTCTCTCGGTTATCGCATCGGCAGACCAAGTGAGGTTGGCAGATGCGCTAGCCAATGATTTAGCTATATCCGACTACCTGCAGCCGGAGCAAGGTCAGCAATTGGCTTCTGGCTTTAGTGAGCATAAAATACCCGGTTTCGAGCTATCCATCGCGATCCACAATACAAAGCGCTTACATCAAGCCGGAATTGCTATTCTTGCGGGCTCAGATGCACCTAACCCCGGCACAACCTACGGGGCCTCTATTCATCAAGAACTTGAATTGCTGACACAAGCGGGTTTGAGTGTTAGCGAAGCCATTAACGCAGCCTCGATCAACGCTGTAAACGCGTTTAGGCTGAATTCAATCAAGGCCAGCGATGAAATTACCCGACCAAGAGGTCGCTTGGTTAACGGAGCGAAAGCGGATTTCATCATCTTATCGTCCTCGCCTCTGCAAGGTATAAAGGCGACGCGCGCAATAGATAGCATATATAAAAATGGCTTGAGAGTAGAACGAACGAGAACAAACCAAGTGGCCCAAGGCCGCCGCACTGGTCAGCCATTAAATAACCCCAATTTGAGTGAATTTAGCAACGGCCTAATCACCGACAGCCAACTGACGTGGAGCCAAACCGACGACTCGATGGCAAATGGCTCGTCAATAGCCTCTATCATGATCGACAATGATGTTCTGAAAATAAGCGCTACTGTGCGTCAGGGGTTTATGTTTCCGTGGGCCGGCGCCGCCCTATTTGGAGAAGGCACAATAGACATCTCCGACTATACAAGCTTGAGTTTTAGGGTTCGCGGGACAACTGGTCAATACCAAGCAATGACTTTCTCGGGAACGCAAGGTGGCTCACCTCCATCTCAATCATTCAGCGTTAATAACGAGTGGCAAACCGTCAATTTGGCACTGTCGAATTTTCGCGGCTTAGACAAAACCCTACTATCCGGCGTGGCGATTGTCGCTGGTCCCCGACAAGGCGAATTTAAGTATTACCTTGATGATGTTAAGCTGCTTAAATAATGACCATATTCAAACTCGCCACCAATAGCTACTGGAAAAAACCGATTGGTGAAAGGCCTGAATTCTATCTGGTCTACCTACTTTTCTATTTTTTTCCTTGGCTATTCCAAACCCCAAGCTCAGGTGACATTATTGCCGCCGTGGTGGCGATCTCGGTGTTTCTGCCGATCTACTTTCATGGGCATAAACAGACCGGTTTAAAAAGTGTTCCGCACGTTGTTGCTATATCGGCAATCGGCTTCGCCTTATCGCCATTTTTCGGTGCACACGGAGTGTTTCATATCTATGCGATGGTTCAAGCGGGTTTCATTCGACCCGAGCGAGTTGCTTGGATTATTGCGCTGGTCACTACCGTGGTCTTTAGTCTATTTTCGTGGCTAACACAGCAGACTTGGTGGGATTATAGCTTCCCAATATTCATCGGTATTATTACCGTTATCGGCACCATATCGACGGCCGGAAGAATTGAACAAAATGCCCAGCTCGAACGCTCGAGAGAGTTAGACCAGCAGCTAGCCGCCGTCGCTGAACGAGAGCGCATTGCTCAAGACTTGCACGACTTATTGGGGCAAACACTAACCATGGTGGCACTTAAATCAGAGGTTGCGGTAAAGCTATTTGAGAAAAATCCCAAGCAAGCCAAACAAGAACTAGAAGAGATACGCGATGCGGCGAGAAGCGCTCTGAAAGACGTTCGCGAGGCGGTTGCGGGGATGAATAAAACGACCTTGGGCGCAGAGATTAAACGAGCCCAGCAAATACTCACGTCAGCGGGTGTTACACTAACAATTGAGGGCGTAATCCCGACACTAAAGGCCGAGGTAGACCAAGTGCTTGGCTTAGCCGTTAGAGAAACCATGACCAATATAGTCAGGCACTCTAAAGCAAAATCGGCAAAGTTGTTGATCGAAAAAGCGGGTAAAACCTTATTACTGACTGTAGAGGATAACGGCATCGCTGAATTGGTCAAAGAAGGCTCAGGCCTCAGCGGTTTACGCAAACGTATCGAGAGCCTTGGCGGGCAAACGGATTTGCAACTAACCCCAGGACTAAGAGTGTCGATTCAAGTTCCTGACTGGAAACCAAACTAAAATGATTCGAATTATTATTGCCGAAGATCAGTCTTTACTGCGTGGCGCGTTAGCAAGTCTGTTATCACTTGAGGACGATATCGAGGTTGTTGCTCAAGCATCCGATGGAGCCGAGGCATTAACCTTGGTAGAACAGCATACTCCCGACGTATTACTAACCGACATAGAAATGCCCCATGCTTCTGGCATAGACGTTGCTCGAAAACTTAAAGAGTCACAATCGCCAACTAAGGTAATGATTGTAACCACCTTTGCTAGACCAGGGTATCTGGAGCGCGCGCGATCAGCCGGGGTGCTCGGTTATGTGTTGAAGGATGCGCCAAGCGAATCTTTGGCTGACTCATTACGCAAAGTAGCCAGTGGGCAACTTGTCATCGAACGAGGTTTAGCGGAAGCCGCGTGGGCATCACCTGATCCGCTGAGTGACCGTGAGCGAGAGATACTACGGCTCGCAGAACAAGGTCAAAGTAATAAGAAAATCGCTCAACAATTGTATTTGAGTGCTGGCACAGTGCGCAATTACTTAGCCGAGGCTACCCAGAAATTAGGCGCTAGCAACCGCATCGAAGCCGCCAGAATAGCCAGAGAGAATGGTTGGTTATAGACTCAAGGACGCGAGAGCAGCCTCATCTTCGCTTGAAGTTGAGACTACTAACGATTTTATTTGGCTGAACCAGAATAGAAAGAGCAATCAACCGTATGGTCATTGACCATGCCGGTGGCCTGCATAAATGCATAGCAAATGGTGCTGCCGACAAATTTAAAGCCAAGCTTTTTTAGCGACCGACTCATAGCCTCGGATTCGGCGGTGATCGCTGGCACGTCTGACAAAGACTGCCTCGCATTGATGACCGGTTGGCCGCCAACGAATGACCAGAGATACTCAGAAAAGCTAGGGCTTGATGTATCAGCCTGCATATCCAGATATAACTGCGCATTGACGATAAATGCATTTACCTTCAACTTATTCCGGATGATGCCCGCATCAGAAAGTAGCTCGTCTCGCTTAGCTTGATCGTACTGAGCCATTTTTTCAGGATCAAACCCATCAAATACTGTTCGGTAATGTGCTCGCTTTTTGAGCACTGTAATCCAGCTTAAGCCGGCCTGCGCTCCTTCAAGGTTGAGCATCTCAAATAGCTGACGGTCGTCATAAACTGGCACCCCCCATTCTTGGTCGTGATATTGCTGATACAGCTCGTCATTTGAGCACCATTGGCAACGCCTTATCTCAGACATTTAACTCTCCCAAAAAATTATTTTTCATCACCACGTAGCGCGGTAACTTTGTCATGCATACTCAGGCGAGTGGCCTCTTCTGGCGCAACTGGGTCACCGGCGACAACGGTAAGTTTCCTCATGAAACCTGTCGGCCAGCCCTTCAGTGCTGAACCTCGTTTACGACTCGCCCACGTGCCCCATACACCACGCAGGGCTAGCGGAATCACCGGTACCGGGGTGCGTTTAAGAATCTCGTCAATGCCTGGTTGAAACTTACTCACGTCTCCATTTCGCGTGATCGCACCTTCGGGGAATACTACCACTAGCCTACCCGCCTCGAGTTCCTCGGCAATCGTGTCAAAGGCCGCCTTTACTAATTCGGGGCGCTCTCGCTGGTTACCTATTGGGATCGACTTTAACCAACGAAATAAACGCCCAGCGATGGGCAGCTCATAAAAGCCATACCACATCACGAAACGTGCGGGTCGCGGCAATACTCCAAGTAAGATTGGCGGATCAAAAAAGCTTACATGATTACACACTAATAACGCGGGGCCAGTCTCGGGGATTTTATCCAGATCTTCTTTTCTAATTCGATAAATACAATGCGCTAATAACCAACTTACTAACCTTAAAAAGTACTCGGGTATTTGCGAGAGTATATAAAACGCGACGATGAGGTTAAGTATCGCGGCGATTCTAAATATTTCCATTACACTAAAGCCAGCCGCATCTAAGGCAATGCCCAAGCCACCAGCGACGATCATAAAAAGTGAATTTATAATATTGTTAACGGCGATAATTCTAGAGCGTTTGGACTCGCAACTCTTGGTCTGCATGTAGGTATATAACGGCACGATGAATAGGCCGGCAAAAAATGCCATCATCACTAGATTGAACAAGGCCCAAAGCACACCTGGCTCAGCAAGCACTTGCGCTATGGTTCGCATTTGATCACCCGGGTCAATAATCGCCGAGCTCAAGTTCCAGGTGAACAAGCTCATCCCTAGAGCTCCGATCGGCACTAGGCCAAGCTCGACCCTGCCGGCTGAAAAAACCGAACAGGCAAATGAACCTAAGGCGATACCGATGGTGAAGGTCGCTAGTAATACAATCGCGACTTTAGGGCTGCCATTTAACACTTCAATAGCAAACACCGGAAACAAGGTTAATACTAAGGCACCGAAAAACCAAAACCATGAATTAGCCAGAATGGATTGGAATACACCATGATCAGCGCGCGCCATCTTTATAATCTCGACCGTCTTGGTGAAAACATTAAACGACAATTTCAAATCTGGCGACGCCGCAGGAGCATCTGGAATCAATCTAGCCGAGAACCAACCCAATACAGCAAAACTAACAATTGCGACCATTAGGTAAGGCATATAAGATTGCTGTTCGCTCAATGCACCACCAAGCACCTGACCCAATAATATAGCGATAAACGTAGCGGCTTCAACATAAGCATTAGCGCTGAGAATTTCGTTGGGCTTAACGTGCTGC
>JAESTB010000359.1 GCA_016763815.1 Arenicella sp. | reverse complement strand
TTTTAGGGACCTACGGCGCATGGGTATGCGCGCTTATCATGCAAGCCGTGGTGCCATAGATATTAATCGCCCACTCCAGCTCTTAGTTTTAGCAACACTAATACTGTTTTTAAAAAATAGCGTTAACAACGACCAGTGATGTAATGAAGAAGATATTAGTGCCTCTACCATCTTATGGATTCGACCCCACCGAAGTAGCGATACCATGGGCGTTATTATCTAAGGCTGGTTTTGATGTGATCTTTAGCACGCCTGAGGGGAGTGAGGCCTCGCCTGATATGCGGATGCTAAAGGGAAACAGTCTGGGTCTTTTGAAGCCGATTTTACAGGCAAGACACGACGCTGTTGATGCCTGCGTTGCGATGCAGGTGAGTGACGAGTTTTCTACGCCATTGAAATACGATGAAGTAAAGGAAGAGAGCTTTGATGCGTTACTATTGCCTGGTGGCCACGATAAGGGGGTTAAAGAGTATTTGGAGTCACCAGTATTGCAAGCACTAGTGGTTGACTTTTTTGTTGCAAACAAACCTGTGGCCGCTATTTGTCATGGCGTTGTACTCGCCGCAAGGAGTATTGACCCTCGGTCAGAACAATCGGTTATTTATGACTACAAAACCACGTCACTATTAAAATCCCAAGAGCTGTTGGCATATAACCTAACTCGTTTATGGCTTGGCGACTATTACCTTACCTACCCTGGCCTTACGGTGGAAGATGACGTTAAATCTGCATTGGCTGATCAGAGTAATTTTAAGACAGGACCGTCACCGCTTTTCAGAGACAGTCAGACTAAATTAAAAAGAGGCTTCTTTGTGAAGGATAGGAACTATTTATCGGCTCGCTGGCCTGGCGATGCCTATAGCTTCGCATATGAGTTTATAAAAATGCTCCATGCCTAGCAAAAAAGGGATTTACCAAGCCAGCGCCTCACCCAATCGAGTGAGATTGACGAAATAATCAAGACTGTCGTTTACAGGGTGCCGTGGCCGTTTAGGCGTGATGATCGCCTGTGGCGAGCAAAACTGAGTGAAGCTGTTCGAAACCGATTGTTGTGACGGCTGATGCCTCTGGTCAATGCAGCACCAGGTGCTTTCCTATCGGTCCGTCACAACACTTAATTTTCTAGCCTCTAAAGTTGGCCCAACACGGTCTCGGCATCACTAACTTCAAAGCCTTCTTTTTCAACATTAAGGTGAGTCACAATGCCGTTATCGATAATCATCGAATATCGCTGAGAGCGAATGCCGCCGAAATCAGCCGTGTTCAAGACTAGGTCCATAGCGTTGGTCAATGCGGCACCGCCATCGGCGACCATTTCAATGTTTTCAGCATTTTGTGCCGCCTGCCATGCTTTCATAACGAAGGCATCGTTAACAGAAAGGCATGCCACTAGATCTACGCCTTTGGCAATGATGTCGTCATACTTGACTACAAAGCCAGGTAAATGGGCTTCAGAACAGGTTGGTGTGAAGGCGCCGGGCAAAGCAAATAATACCGCTTTTTTGCCAGCGAAGTAATCGGCTGCTGAAACGCTGTCTTGGCCGCTTTTTGAAATAACAGTGATATTCGCTGCAGGAATTGAATCGCCTACTTTAATCATGGTTGTGCTCCCTAGGGTTGCTTAGAAAAATTTGTTGATTAGCTGCGTAGTATAAAGCAGCTTGTAAAAGATAGGGTATAGATACTGGCAAACAATATGTTAGAAGTGGCTGAGAGCATCAACTCATTCTATACGGCTGAGGTGATTCATAAAAAATCGCTCTAGGCATGGACTAGACGACATTTAGCGGGTAAATCTTAGCTGGGTTGATAGGTTCAACAACACGCGGGCTCTTTCTGCCAAGTCATCAATTATTCGTTGCAATACAATGCCCTGGCCCGGAAGCTGTTTATGCTAGATCAAGCTTTCGCAGGTGACGGTATGGGCACAAAAAAGGCCCTCCGCTAGGACGGGCCTTTTCAGTCAAACTAACCGGTGACTTACTCGTCAGGTGTAGTTTCTTCCTTAGCTTTGTCCATGTTCTCTTTAGTATCCGTCACCTCTGATTTTGCTTCATCAGTCATTGAATGTTTAACATCATGCTCTTTATGCATTTTATCGGCTTTCATAGAGTGCTTTGACTTCATGTCTTTCAAGTCGCCAACTTTTTTCTCGCCTTCTTCGTGGTGGCCGGCATAGGCAGCAATACTGCCAAACGCCATAGAAGTAATCACAAGAGTCTTTAAAAGTTTTGGTAAAACTGATTTTGTCGATACCATAGTAGTTCCTCGATGTGTGTAGTTATATTATTTTTCTTATCGGTCGCCGCATAACGTAGGGTTGCGATTACGGCCGATGGGGCTTAGTCTAGCGAGCCGACGTAAAGACTCAATTAGCCTTACCCTTCGGTAACCGCTAACCGGGTTAAGTAAACTTTTGGTTAGATTGGCAACTCTCTAAAACAATACTAAAAACCACCTAAAGAAGCCATGGAATCGAACAAAAGAGTAACGTTGAGGCAGTGTTATAATTGAAAACGAATTAAGATTTCTTAATCTAATCACCATAAACCACACATAATATTGTTGTGGAGATCTTCAATTGGAGCTATGTTTTTAAATTATATGGACCCAGAAACTATTAAGTTACATCCTCAGTGGTTGGCCTACTTGCAGCCCGAGTTCGAGCAAGACTATCTTCGCGCATTGTGCCAGTTTCTTTTCGCTGAGAAGTCAACGGGCGGCATAATTTGTCCGAGCGATGAAAATATATTTGCCGCCTTTAATGCCACGCCATTAAAATCTGTCAAGGTAGTGATATTAGGCCAAGACCCCTATCATGGCCCGAATCAGGCTCATGGCCTTAGCTTTAGTGTGATGCCTGATGTTAAAATGCCGCCATCGCTACGCAACCTGTATCAAGAGTTGAGCACCGACCTTGGTGTTCAGGCCCCAAGCCATGGCTATCTAATGGATTGGGCGCAGCAGGGGGTATTGTTATTAAATGCGGTGCTGACTGTTGAGCAAGGCCGCGCGGGTAGTCATCAGGGCAAAGGCTGGGAACGTTTTACTGACAAAGTGATCGAAGTGATCGATGCCGAATGTGACAACGTAGTGTTTATGCTTTGGGGCGCCTACGCTCAAAAGAAAGGAGCGGTGATCAATACCGCAAAACACTTAGTGCTAAGCGCGCCGCACCCGTCACCGCTGTCGGCTTATCGGGGGTTCTTCGGTTGTCGCCACTTTTCCAAGGCCAATGACTATTTAGAAGATAACGCTAGAGCCAGTATTGATTGGCAAATCCGCTAGGCGCGGAACAGCAATTTTTATGCTAGGCGGTGGACAACGATTATTATGAGGAAAATCATACACATCGATATGGATGCTTTCTTCGCGTCGGTAGAGCAGCGAGACCTCCCCGAGTTGCGAGGTCTGCCGATTATTGTTGGCGGGCGCCCAGAGAGTCGCGGCGTTGTTGCGGCTTGTAGTTATGAAGCTCGAACATTTGGTATACATTCGGCAATGCCATGCTCCCAGGCCGCAAAGTTATGTAAGGACGCTATCTTTGTTCCACCTCGTTTCGATGCGTATAAAGAGGCGTCGACCGGCATTCACCTGGTCTTTAAGCGTTTTACTGACATGGTGGAACCGTTGTCATTAGATGAAGCTTATTTGGATGTCACCGAGTGTGCAGAGGAGCTTGGCTCGGCTACTGAAGTGGCAAGGTTAATCAAGCAGCAAATTAAACAAGAAGTAAACTTAACCGCTTCGGCGGGGGTTTCATTTAATAAGTTTTTGGCAAAAATCGCGTCCGATATGGACAAGCCTGATGGCATTTATGTGATACGTCCGGAAGTCGCCGAGGCCTTCATTGAGCAGCTTAATATACGCAAGTTTTTTGGTGTCGGTAAGGTAACCGAAAAAAAGATGCATTCATTGGGCATTTACACCGGCGCAGACTTAAAGCGGTTAAGTGAGGTAGAACTGCAAACTGAGTTTGGTCAAACCGGTGCGTACTATCATCGTGTAGCGCGTGGCATTGATGAGCGACCAGTTCGACCTCATCGAGTGCGCAAATCGATTGGCAAAGAAACCACATTTGAAGGCAATGTTGTTGATAAAGCGGCGATTTGGCAAACCCTGCTTGGTATTGCAGAGCGGTTAGAGGTTATTCTTGAAGCAAAGCAATTACTTGCGAAAACGGTCACTTTAAAGGTTAAGTATTCTGATTTTCAGTTGAATACTCGCAGCAAAACCAGCGCATTCGGCTGTATCTCAAGGCAAGAAATCAGTGCCGTGCTGCCTGAATTGTTGCGTAAAACCGAAGTCGGTAAGCGACCCATACGCTTGATTGGCATTAGTTTGGCAAATTTGCATTCTACTGAAGAGAGTGTAGAGCATATGAAGTCGTCTAGCCGATCAGCCCAATTTATCGAAGACCCACAATTAGGGCTTTTCTGACTCGCGTTGGATAAGTCTGAGCCCTCTATTCGATGGTAATATTCGGGTACCCACCATTGGTTTGCTTTACTATAGAGTCTGATTTAGCTCTTAGAGCCTTGGGATTCGTTTGTGAAACAGAAAATTTGTCACTATATTATGTTTACATTGCTTGGCTGGCGCATGATAGGCGAGCCGCCCAAAGAGCAGAAGTATATTTTTGTTGCGGTGCCACACACCAGTAACTGGGATTTTCTATACGGTTGGTTGGCGATTCAGGCATTGGGCTTAAACGTTAAAATTTTTGCCAAAGATGCGTTCTTTATTTGGCCGATTAATTATATATGCTCGTTTCTGGGAGTTCTGCCCGTTAATCGGCGAAAACGCACTAACTTTGTGGACTCAATTGCCGAAAAGCTTGAACAAGCTGATCAACTGCGTCTATTGATCGCACCTGAGGGCACCAGAGGCTACCAGTCAACTTTGAAAAGTGGCTATTATCATCTCGCTCGAAAAGCCAATGTGCCAATTGTGCTGGCAGGGCCCAACTTCGCCGATAAGACTTTCACCATAATGCCGCCACGTATGCCCCTTGCAACCTTTGCTGAGGATCAGGCACAGGTCATCGAATTTTGTAAAACTCAACACGCCTACCACCCTGAAAATACGTTTCAATAGACGCGTGTCTGTTTGACTGATTGCGTCCGAAAACTAAATAGTTTGTTAGCTTTTTCGGTGAGCGAGAGAATATTGATAGACTGTGCTAATGATTGGTAATTCGCCCAAACAAATTTTGCTCAAAGATAGCTCATCCGTCACTATTAATAGCTACTATATTTATGCGAGCATTGTTTCATGAATGATAAACAGAAGATGGTTATCGCCATTTCTTCGCGTGCGCTTTTTGATCTTGAAGAAAGCCACTGTGTGTTTGAAAAAGAAGGCGTAGAAGCTTATTGCCGTTACCAGCTGGAACGTGAGAACGAAATTTTAAAGCCCGGAACTGCCTTCCCGCTTGTGCAGAAGTTGCTGCGTTTGAACGAGTTAGGTGAGGCTCGAGAGCGTGTCGAGGTGATATTGCTGTCGCGCAATAGTGCGGATACGAGCTTGAGGGTTTTCAACTCGATTCAAGAACACAATTTGCCTATAACTCGCGCTGCATTTACTAATGGTAGTAGCCCTTTTAAGTATGTGGAGCCGTTTGGTGCCGACGTATTTTTGTCAACCGACCCCGAAGATGTTGCCAGTGCCCTAGGTGCGGGCTTTGCGGCGGCGACCATGTTGCCTTCAAATACAAAAAATTCGGTGGCTAATAAAGGTAAGCTCAGTATTGCGTTTGATGGTGATGCGGTTGTTTTTTCTGATGAGGCTGAATTAGTTTATCAGCAGAAAGGCTTAGTAGAATTTGCCAAGCATGAAGTGCGGGCGGCTAAAAAGCCACTTCCAGGTGGGCCGTTTAGAAATATGTTGTCGGCATTGCATCGTATTCAGTCAGAGTTTCCACAAGGTGAATCGCCAATTAGAACGGCGATTATTACCGCTAGGTCAGCGCCGGCTCATGAACGAGTAATCCGCACCTTGCGAGCGTGGGACATCCGTATTGACGAGGCCGTATTTTTGGGCGGCTTACCTAAAGGTGCATTTTTGCGCACTTTCGGAGCTGATATATTTTTTGATGACCAGCAAGGTCATTGCGATTCTGCACGTCAGCATGTACCTACTGGGCACGTTCCTCACGGAGTGAAAAATATTAAGTAATTTCGCTTTATTGAGATGCAAAAAATATCTGGGGCAAAGCACTTGAGACCTTTGCACGAACCAATAAATGATTGAAAATGGTTAAAAAACGCCTACTCTTTGTTAGAAAGCCAGTGAATAGCCCGCTATT
>JAESTB010000358.1 GCA_016763815.1 Arenicella sp. | reverse complement strand
TGGCGTTGATGAAAACTCTCCTCCTTACAAACGCGAACCATTGCACGCGCGTAAGGGCCATAAGATGTGCGGCATAAGGGTACTTGGTTGACAATAGCGGCGCCGTCAACCAGCCAGCCGATGGCGCCCATGTCGGCCCATGTTGGCGTTGGGTAATTAAAAATACTTGAGTATTTCATGCCGCCGTTATTTAGCTTTTCGAGCATGTCGGTGCGATCTGCTCCCAATGTTTCAGCGGCACTGTATAAATATAAGCCATGCCCGGCTTCGTCTTGTACTTTAGACATCAAAACAGTTTTACGTCTTAAACTTGGAGCGCGAGTAATCCAATTGCCCTCAGGCTGCATGCCTATAATCTCAGAATGTGCGTGCTGGCCTATTTGCCGAATCAATGTTTTACGGTAGTTATCCGGCATCCAATCGCGAGGTTCTATTCGTCGATCATCGGCTAACAACGTTTCGAACTTTTGTTCTTCAGCACTTAGTGATGCGTTATTTTTGTTAATACTCATGATAGTACCTCGTTATTTTTCGACATTAGCGACGCCGGTTAAGACGTCATAATTGGCGCAGACTTCGCCATTTTGGTTCACAATGGTGGTGTCCCAACGGACTTCACCCCAAACTTCTGTCAGCCGATCTTTCTTTTGCTTGCAGGTAAATTGAACTTGAATTGTGTCGCCAGGATAGACCGGTTTTTGGAAAGACAAATTTTCCAACCCCGTATTGGCAAGGCATGGGCCTTCGCCAGGCCATACAAACAAGCCCGCCGCAGCGGCTATTAATAGGTAGCCATGTGCCACGCGGCCGTCGAAAAAAGGGTTGCGCTTGGCCGCCTCTTCATCCATATGAGCATAAAAGACATCACCGGATAGAGCCGCAAATTGCTCAATATCCTCAACGGTAATTTCTCGGGTTTCGGAAATGACTGTATCACCGACTTCAATTTCTTCAAACCGCTTTTTGAACGGGTGGATCGTGTCGGTATTGCGGCTGGCGCCCTGCATGTAGTAATCAGTGATAGCGGTCAGCATGTCCGGCGAACCTTGTAGCGCGGTTCTTTGCATAAAGTGCTTTATGCCCCGCACACCGCCTAGTTCTTCGCCGCCACCGGCGCGACCCGGGCCACCGTGAATCATTTGCGGTAAGGGTGAACCGTGCCCTGTTGATTCCTTGGCGCACGCTTGGTTAATAATAACCAAGCGGCCATGGTGTGGTGCGATACCTAGGGCTATTTCACGCGCGTTATCTTTATCGTTGGTAATTAATGACCCTACCAAACTTCCGCGCCCTCGGGCGGCTAATGCTATGGCATCTTCGTTGTCTGAGTAAGGTATTAGTGTACTGACTGGGCCGAATGCCTCGATATCGTGCGCGGCCGCATCCTTGGAGGAGTTGCTCAGCATGACAATAGGAGACATAAATGCTCCGAGATCAGAATTTCCATCTACCACATCGACAGTGGACGGGTCACCAAATATTAATTCACTGTTTTCGCGTAATTTGTCAACGGCACTTAAAACATCAGCGCGTTGTTGTAAACCGGCCAATGCGCCCATGCGCACAGTTTCGTTGTCAGGGTTGCCAACCGTTATTTTAGATAACTTGGCCGAAAGTGCTTCGGCAACCGCATCAATCTTTGATGCTGGAACGATCGCTCGGCGGATCGCGGTACATTTCTGCCCGGCTTTACCGGTCATCTCACGTACAATTTCTTTTATATACAGATCAAATTCGACCGAGCCTGGTTCGACATCAGTGCCTAAAATTGAGCAGTTTAGGGAATCGGCTTCCATTACATAACGCGTATTCTCTCGCATGACGACTGGGTGTTGTTTGAGCATTAAGCCGGTTGTGGCAGAACCGGTAAAACTGACAACGTCTTCGTATGTCAGGTGGTCAAGTAGGTCACCGGTACTACCGCAGATAAGCTGGAGTGAGCCCGGCGGTAAGATGCCTGATTCTATAATGTGTTTAACCATTAACTCGGTTAGAAATGCCGTTTGGCTGCCGGGCTTAACGATTGAGGGAACGCCGGCAATGAAAGAAGGTGCGAATTTTTCTAACATTCCCCAACAAGGAAAGTTGAATGCATTGATCTGTATCGCCACACCGCGCAATGGCGTGTAGACATGTTGACCGGTAAAGGTGCCGTTACGCGATAAGCGCTCCTGCGAGCCATCGATAAAGACTTGGCTATTTGGCATCTCGATACGTGCTTTGCTAGACATGGCAAATAAGGTTCCGATACCACCCTCAATATCCACCCATGAATCACTGCGTGTTGCGCCGGTGGCCTTAGAGCATTCATAAAACAACTCTTTGCGCTCCATTAAATAAGCGCCGAGCTCTTTTAGCATGAGCGCGCGTTGATGAAACGTATACTTCGCGAGCGCCGGATTGCCAACATTTCGTGCGAAACTCACCATGTCTTTAAAGTCTAAGCCTGTGCTCGATATTTCGGCTACGGCAACGCCATCGATAGCGCTATTGAGCACCACGCCTGACGCTGAGGAAGTGTGCCACTCGCCGACGGCATAGCTTTGAAGTTTGTTCGCAGTTGATGTCATGTTTGTCTCGATAGTTGGGTGTTATTTACATCGATAAGGTTGTTAGCCAATCGTTTAACTAATTTTTGTGTGTGTAGTCAGAATGCGTTAGGCGAGGGCGATCAAAATCAGCAATAGTTTCGGCGTGCGTTTCAACCATCCCTCTTTGGTAGATAGACGTCAGCATGTGGTATTGCCTCGTGCCTTCGGACTTCCACTTAATTTCGTCGTCTCTGAGTTCTCGAATAACTTTGGCGGGGCTACCGACGGCAAGGCTATTGGCTGGAATATTAGTCTTGGAAGCAAGCAGTGATCCGGCCCCGATAATGCTGTTCTCGCCGACAGTCGCATTATCTAAAATCGTGCTATTCATGCCGATTAATGCGTTCTTTCTAATAGTGCAACCATGCAATATAGCCCCGTGTCCTATGTGGCCATTTTCTTCGACAATAGTGTCCGTTCCAGGAAAACCATGCATACAACAATGTTCTTGCAAGTTCGCACCTTGGCCTAATATTAGCCGACCAAAGTCACCTCGCATGGTCGCCATTGGCGCAACAAAGGCCCCGCTCATTATAAAAACGTCACCAATAATAATGGCATCAGGGTGGACAAATGCCCCATCTTCTATAACCGGCGTAACGCCATTTAAGGAGTATATTGTCATTGATTAAAAGTCTGATTAAGTGTCATATGCAATATGATACTGTTTTTTCAATAAAAGTCAAAATAAAGTATCATATAAAAAAAGTTTCAGATAGAATCTCTTCTCTGATAATGAGTTGGAAAAGCGTCATGAGTAATTCGTTGCTAAAAGTTAGTCGGCCAGAGCAAGGTGTTCTGCAAGTCCAAATAAACCGCCCGAAGGTGCTAAATGCTCTTAATACCGAGGTCTTAACTCAAATTGCCGATGAACTAAGTAAAGTGGCCGAAGACCCTCAACTAAGAGTGGTTGTATTGACTGGTGATTCGCGAGCGTTTGCGGCCGGTGCCGACATTGGAGAATTACAACAGGCTGCGAGCGGCGATTTTCCTGAAGCTGAGCGCCAAAAGGCGTGGAGCACGATTAGAGCGTTCCCCAAACCGTTGATTGCCGCGGTAAGTGGTTTTGCTCTGGGTGGCGGTTGTGAGTTGATGATGGCCGCTGACATTATTGTGGCTTCACGCAATACCCAGATAGGTCAGCCTGAAATAAATTTGGGTATAATCCCCGGCGCTGGTGGTACTCAGCTCTTAACTAGGGCAATTGGCAAGGCGGCGTCAATGAAGTTGAATCTTACCGGTGCTTTTATCTCAGCACGTGAAGCGCTTGATTTGGGGGCTGCTTAGCGAGGTGACCGAGCCTGAGCTGTATCTAGAACGATCAATTGAGTTGGCAAAAGAAATTGCAAGCAAATCTACTCTAGCGGCACAGGCTATCAAAGCGTCAGTTCTGCGATCGTACGAGCTAAGTCTGGCCGATGGATTACAGCAAGAGCGAGACGCATTTTTACAAATCGTTGTTGGCGAAGATGCAGCCGAAGGCATTGCTGCGTTTACTGAAAAAAGAGTTGCCAATTTTCCAAGTAACAAACAATAAGGTGTCTTTAACCATGACCGATCAATCGGCTTTTGCCCACATAGAATTCTCCATCAACCAAGGTTTAGCAGTATTGACTCTGAATCGCCCGGATAGGCTAAACAGTTTCAATAGTGAAATGCATCTTGAAATGAAGGCGGTGTTTAAGAATATTAAGCGAGATAAAAGCATCCGGTGCTTACTTATTACTGGTAATGGGCGTGGCTTCTGTGCCGGTCAGGACTTGAGTGATCGTGCGGTGAGTGTGTCTGATGAGGCTCCCGACCTAAGTGCTTCTATAGAACAAAACTATAATCCATTGATTCGTAATATTACTGGGCTGCCGTTACCGGTTATTTGCGCAGTTAATGGTGTTGCCGCAGGCGCGGGCGCGAACATTGCCTTAGCATGTGACCTAGTACTCGCTGCTAAATCAGCAAGTTTCATACAGTCTTTTAATAAGCTAGGCCTAGTACCTGATTCTGGTGGTACATGGATTTTGCCAAAATTAATTGGTCAAGCACGTGCTATGCGTCTCTGTCTTTTAGGTGAAAAAGTGAATGCTGAAGAGGCATTGGAAATGGGTATGATTGCCCAAGTCTTTGAAGACGATCAATTACTTAAGGAGGCTATCTCTCTTGGTGAGCAATTGGCTAACGGGCCAACCAAGGGTTTGGGCTTTATTAAGCGAGCGATTCAAGCATCAGCCAATAATACCTTAGACCAACAGCTCGACCTAGAGCGAGACTTGCAAGGGATAGCCGGTCGAACCGCGGATTATCAAGAAGGCGTTGCTGCTTTTATGCAAAAACGACAACCTAACTACACAGGTGAATGATGGCTGCGCTGACTACGAGCGATAAAATCGCTGTGATTGGGGCTGGCACAATGGGTGCCGGAATCGCACAGGTGGCGGCTAATGCAGGCCATGCCGTAATTCTGTTGGACATAGCTGATGGCGCTGCACAAAAGGGTGCTGACGGCATTCGGCTTGGTCTGGGGCGCTTAGTCGAGAAGGGTAAAAAGACACAAGCAGAGGTTGACGACTTATTGCTTAAAATTACGCCCACCGACCGCTTGAGCGATATAAAGGGCAGCCGTTTAATTGTTGAAGCGATCGTTGAAAATTTGGCGGTTAAACAGCGTGTTATTGCTGATATTGAAGCAATTGCTGATAAAGACACCATTATTGCAAGTAATACCTCGTCTATCTCAATTTCGGCATTGGCGGCAACAGCAAGCAGACCCGAAAATATCATAGGCATGCATTTCTTTAACCCGGCTGCGATTTTGAAATTAGTCGAGGTTGTTTCTGGCTTGCAGACTAACCTGTCTGTCGCACAGATTGTTTTCGATACCGCCGCCGCTTGGGGTAAAAAACCAGTGCATGCAAAGTCAACGCCTGGGTTTATTGTAAACCGCGTTGCACGACCCTTCTACGCAGAGGCACTTCGGTCCTTGACTGAACAATTGGCGAGCGTTGAGACCATTGATACACTCATGCGAAGCTGTGGCGGCTTTAAGATGGGGCCATTAGAGCTGACGGATTTAATTGGCCAAGACATTAATAGCGCCGTGACTGAGTCGGTATACAACGCATTTTATCAAGACAAACGTTTTATGCCGTCAGTGTTGCAAGCCGAAATGGTTGCAGCGGGCTTACTTGGACGCAAAAGTGGTCAAGGGTTTTATCGTTACCCCCATGAAGAGAAAGGCGCTCTAGATGACGCTTCTCTGCCCGTGGTGAAGAGTAAAACGGTAAGCGTGTTAGGCAGTTTCAACGGTGCTATAGGCTTGAACAATTGTTTAGAGGAGCACGGTTACCAAGTTTCACCGAGTTCCAGCAGTGACTCCGGTCTCGATGTTGCTCGTATCGAGGTTGGCAGTGCAACCATCAAAATTAGCGATGGGCGGACCGCAACGCAGCGTTCAGCGGAAGATGGAATCGACAACCTTGTGTTACTTGATTACGCCAGGGACTATCACCTTACGCCCGACATAGCGCTAAGCTGTGGCGTAACAAGCAGTGATCAAGCGCAGCAAGAGGCGAGTGATTTTTTTCGCTCTCTTGGTAAGCGAATTCACTGGGTCAAAGACACGCCTGGAATGCAGGTGCTAAGAACAGTCTGTATGCTGGTTAACGAAGCCCACGATGCGGTCAATCAGGGCGTCTGCAGCTTTGATGCGGTGGATACGGCTATGCAAGCGGGTGTTGCTTACCCTGCAGGGCCGATTGCATGGGGTGATTCGATTGGGTTAAGTCGAGTAGTCATGGTGTTAAATAATATTCAGAGGGCTTATGGCGAAGAGCGCTACCGTGTCTCGCCATTACTGTTGAATCGATCTTATGAGTCTTCTGCTTAAAACCACCTCGAGGTCAAAATGAAACCCAATATGAACCAACAAGAGATAGCTGAAAAATCGTCCGCAATTTTGCACCAAGCCGATAAATGTGCGCGCACACTCGGCATACAAATTGTAGAGGTGTCACCTGGTGGGGCCGTTGTTTCGATGACGGTACACGCTGACTACGCGAATGGTCACGGCTATTGCCAAGGCGGAATCATAACCACACTGGCGGATACTGCGTTTGCACATGCGTGTAATTCCCATAACGAAATGAATGTTGCTCAAGGCCTATCCATTGAGTTTGTGCGCTCTGCAAAGATAGGTGAAAGACTATTGGCGACGGCGGTTGAGCAATCTAATGGAAAGAGAACCGGTGTCTATCAGGTTTTAGTCACCAATTCAGACGATAGAATTGTGGCGATTTTTAGTGGAAAATCATTTTCTCGCAATCAAGCAATTTTTTCAGATTAATAGAGACCGTTGCAGCAACTAATAAATGATTGAAAATGGTTAAAATACGCCTACTCTTTGTTAGAAAACCAGTGAATAGCTCGGCAATTGCTTCTGCATTGCTCTAAGTAAGTTGCTTCCCCGCAACGATCGCTATTGCCGTGGTTTTCTGCCTCAATTAGTCGCATTTCACCTCATTTTCATTTCAATCCTGATTGGTGCAAAAGCCTCTAATAATTTAAACATTTTACGAAATCAATAAAATTATGACTAACGCTTTTATTTGTGATGCGATTCGAACGCCAATTGGGCGCTACGGCGGTTCATTGTCCAGTGTGCGAACCGATGATCTTGGTGCCTTGCCAATGGCCGAAATTATGGTGCGCAACCCATCGGTTGATTGGAGCCAAATTGACGACGTGATCTATGGCTGTGCTAATCAAGCCGGGGAAGATAATCGCAATGTTGCCAGAATGTCCGTGTTGCTTGCTGGCTTGCCGCCTGAGACGCCCGCGACGACGATTAATCGCTTATGCGGTTCTGGCTTAGATGCGGTGAGCATGGCGTCGCGCGCGATTAAAACCGGCGAAGCTAATTTAATTATTGCCGGAGGTGTCGAGTCTATGTCTCGTGCACCGTTGGTCGTGGGTAAGTCTTCATCCGCCTTTGGACGATCACAAACCATGTATGACACAACCATGGGCTGGCGCTTTGTTAACAAAAAACTTAAAGCTGAATATGGCGTAGACAGCATGCCAGAGACCGCCGAGAACGTAGCGGAGCAGTTTGGTATTAGCCGCGAAGATCAAGACCTATTTGCATTACGCAGTCAACAAAGAGCCGCGGCATCGCAACAAAATGGCTTTTTTGCCAACGAAATTGTTCCGGTAACGATCCCTCAACGAAAGAAAGACCCAATAATCTTTGCTGACGATGAGCATATTCGCGCCAACACCAGCTTAGAAGGCTTGGCCAAACTACCCACACCTTTTCGAGACAATGGCACCGTAACGGCGGGCAATGCCTCTGGGCTTAATGATGGTGCCTGTGCATTACTGTTGGCTTCAAGTTCGGCAATCGACAGCTTTGATTTAACACCAAAGGCCAAAGTGCTGGCCACCGCCGTGGTTGGCTTAGCGCCACGTATCATGGGTTTTGGTCCAGCGCCCGCGGTATTGAAGGTTCTTTCTTTAACCGGCCTGAGCTTAGATCAAATAGATGTTATTGAATTAAATGAAGCATTTGCAGCACAAGGCTTGGCGGTAACGCGAGAGCTTGGTTTAGCAGATGACGACCCCCGAGTTAACCCAAATGGTGGTGCAATTGCATTAGGTCACCCGCTGGGTATGTCGGGCGCTCGGCTAGTGACTACAGCAATAAATCAATTACATAAAACCAATGGCCGATATGCCCTATGCACAATGTGCATAGGCGTCGGGCAGGGCATAGCCAGTATTATTGAGCGTGTATAAATAGCAGACGATTAAGGAGACACACAATGAGTATTCAACTTACCTATAATAATCAAGACCATGCGGACCTCGAGCCAATCGAAAAAGCGAGCCTTGGAGAATTGCAAGACTTACAATTAGCTCACCTTAAATGGTCGGTTCGTCACGCGTATGACAACGTAGCCTTTTACAAAAAGAGCTTCGATGACGCTGG
>JAESTB010000357.1 GCA_016763815.1 Arenicella sp. | reverse complement strand
CCTCCAGTGGAAATCCCAGGAAGGTCGCATTGAAAACCCCGCTATCATAATGCGTCGCAACCACTTCAGAAACCTCCAGTATTGTATCAAGCATCAGCGGCGTCGCTAGGCCGGTTACCAGATAATCTGCGTAATTATTAAATGGAAACGAAAGAGTATAGGCCTTGGGCAGCGGATAGAGTGGCCCAACACCCTCGGCTATCACATCACCACCGTCTCCGGAAAAAGAATCATCCTGCACTGATAACAAACCTAGAAAATTTTCCATGAACGGTGTGAAGCCAACATTGAAATGGTAGTCCTGCGCCGACAGTAAGTAGCAGCCACCGCCGTTGAGGTAATTCTGCGTAAATACTTCTTGACGAAAGTCCAGACCGGCAAATTCACCGCCCATCCACACGACCAACTGATGCTTGGACATTAACAACCGGCTCGGTAGCCCTGCATCAGTGGTATTCCAGCTGGATGCCTGTAAACCGATTGCTGAAACCGCTGATAGGTGTTGGTCAATCGAAAACGGACTCTCGGATTCGGTACCATCGATCAACATGATATCCGCCGTGGTAATAGCCGGGTCATTCGGCGCCACATCCGCAAGATCGCCGGTGCCGTCGCCATCTGTGTCCACCAAGTTCGGGTCACTGCCCTGCTCTTGCTCCTGTAGATTGGTGAGCCCATCGCCATCCGGGTCTTGGCCCTCTTCTCCAGTCAGTAGTGGATTAAAACCATTATTTACTTCAAAACCATCCAGTAAACCATCACCGTCTGTATCTGGGTTGCTCGGGTCGGTCAGCGTTACATTTACTTCTTCACCGTCTTGCAAGCCATCGCCGTCGCTGTCTGTATTACTCGGGCTAGTGCCTAAATTAAATTCATCCAGATTGCTCAATCCATCACCGTCCAGATCAAGGTTGGCATCCGCCACGTCGTTTGGATCGAGCCCATTGTTCACCTCATAACCATCCGGCATGCCGTCACCATCGCTGTCTGCCTTCAGTGGATCGGTACTAAAGATAAACACTTCATCACCATCGCGCAGTCCATCACCATCGGTATCTTCTACCAGTGGGTCGGTGCCAAAGTTATTCACTTCGTCGCCGTCGGATAAACCATCAAGGTCGGTGTCCGAACGAAAAGGATTGGTACCCGCATTAAATTCTTGCAGATTAGTTAAGCCATCTCCATCAGAATCAAGCGCGGCATCATCTGGCGACAGCGGGTCAAGTCCGTTATTAAACTCATAACCGTCCGGCATACCATCGCCATCGGTATCGGGGTTGAGTGGGTCGGTACCAATGGCAACTTCTTGCGAGTTAATCAAACCATCACCATCGGTATCCAGCTCACCTTCGCCAGGCTGTAATGGATCAAAGCCATTAGCCACTTCGAATCCATCGCTCAGTCCATCATCATCCGTGTCGGCATCCAGCGGATCAGTGCCATGGATATTCACTTCGTCGCCATCACTGAGCTGATCATTATCTGTATCCGGATCATTGATGAGCGTACCTAAGGTAAATTCTTGCAGGTTGGTTAAGCCATCGCCATCAAGGTCCAAGGCGCCATCCAGTGGGTCAAGTGGGTCTAAACCATTGTCTACCTCAAAACCGTCAGGCAGACCATCACCATCGGTGTCAGCGACCAGCATATTGGTGCCATACACATTGACCTCGTCTTCATCGGATAAGCCATCGCCATCAATATCAAATACATTAGGCACTAACTGAGCCGCATAGCTCAATATATTGGGTGCATAGATGCTCCTGACGGGCTCGGTTCTGGTCAGATAGAAGTCCAGCGGTAATGCCGAATAAACCATATAACCCGCTCCATGCGGTATGGCAAAAGTATGCCACCTAGTCGTATCGGACTGACTTAACAGACCAATCGTGCCGACCGGCAATGAGCTCTGTTGTGCATAACCGTGGCTGCCAAACGAATTATCACTAACCACTGAGGCGTTAAGCACACCACCCGGGCCGTTCAAGAACGCTTCGTCGCTGGTAATAATGGTGGTACCCCCGACAACTGAGCGAACAAAGGTTGCTGGGTCTCCGGGCATAACCGAACTGGTATTGCTTGAGACTGCACGATCATGGAACACAACCACGCCACCGGTTTCAATAAAGCTGAATATACGCGCCAGATTACTGGTGTAAGTTGACGAGTACGATGCGCTATTACTTGGGTTCTGAATAAATAATATCGACAGCTGATCAAGATCATCGGTGGCTAAATTGGTCAGCAGAACTGGATCTAAACCGGCCGCCACAATCGGCTCAATCTGAGCGCTAACACCCTGATTTGAGGTCAAGGAGTAGTAACCGACAGACCCCGACCGGGCCACTTGCTCACGCAGAATAATCGCGCCGACATCGGTCACACCTGCCTGCACCGGAACTACCTCAGCTGACCTTCCAAGCAACGGGGTTAACTCTGCGTTCACCTGTAGCGCCGCTTCGACGGTGGGTACACCGGCAATTGTAAAACTGCCATCGGCCAACGTGACCGTGGTTAAACCCGCCACCTCGATCGCAGCACCAATTACCGGCTGAGCAGCTTGGTCAATCACACGCCCAATGACCGTGGTGTTGGGATCGTCGATCAAGGCAAATGTAATTGCGGTTGACGAACCAATATTACCATTGGTATCTTCGGCCTGAACTTCAATAGTAAAGTCAACACCAACAACCGGTACTCGGTAACTGGATATGCCATATGGCTCGGAAACATCCGAACCGATTATTATGTCATTAACCAGGAAACGAACCACAGTAACCGCGCCGTTATCAATTGCATTGGCTGACAAATTAATCAATGAACCGCGCACGATATCGGCGTTTGCTGCCGGTTCTAACAATGTGACGATCGGTAAAGTTGCATCGGCGACAAGCGGATCATCATCCACACCGTCGTCTAAGCCATCATTATCGGTATCCGCATCTAATGGGTTAGAGCCGATGACGTTTACTTCCTCACCATCGGACAAACCATCACCGTCAGAATCGGGGTTATTCACTCCGGTATTAAGCGTAAACTCCTCGAAATTGGTCAAACCATCATTATCAGCATCACCATCACGGTCAGAAGCATCGATAAGATTTAAACCATTATCAAACTCAAAACGGTCATCCATGCCATCACCATCACTGTCCGATGATAAAGGATTGCTGTTGAGCTGATTGACCTCAACGCCATCATCCAGACCATCATTATCAGTGTCTCGATCAAGTGGGTCGGTGCCGTGCACGTTTACCTCATCGCCATCATTCAAACCATCATTATCCGAGTCCGAATCATTAATTCCGGTACCTAAGTTAAACTCTTCGGCATTGCTCAATCCATCACCATCGGCATCTGCCACGGCATCAGCAGGGTCGTTTGGATCCAGTGAATTATCAACCTCAACGCCATCGGGCAAACCATCACCATCGGTATCTACTGACAATGGGTCGGTGCCGTGAATATTCACCTCATCACCATCACTCAGGCCATCGCCATCGGTATCTGCCAGCAATGGGTTCGTGCCTAAGGCCAGCTCTTCTTCATTACTCAGGCCATCCTGATCATCATCTATCAAGATCGTCAGAGAGTTGGTCTGCACACCATTTGCGAGTGCGAATACTTCGCCAGAGGCCGATCCCGCTGGCAATATAAAGCGAATGGTGATCTTGTTTACAAAGTCCGGGGTAATCTCTACACCGTTATAGAACACCACCGTGGTTGCTGGCACCGCTGGATCTGCGGTGGACGGTTCACCACTATTGGCGGACACCAAAAATTGACCTAGCACTGTCACCAATTGCCCACTGATCGCAAACTCCGGCTCTAGACGCGTTAGCCGCGGCGAATTTTCTGCTGGCAACAGTGTCACCGATATCGGTGTTGCGTTCGCTGTATTGTCACCAAAATCCGTCGCCGTTGCGTTAATCGTAATCTCCACCTGATTTTCGATAGTCGGCAGACCGGAAGCCTGAGTATACGGTGCACTGTCATCTGAACCGGCATCTGAGATCGATCCATCGTCTGACGCAACCGTGAAGCTCACATCGCGCACCGCAATATCATCCTGCGCATCGGCTATCGAGACCAGGGTATCGATGCCAAACAACACGGTGCTCGGCAGGATATCGACGATCTGACTGGCATCTGGTACTGGCGTCGCTGCGCCCCCAGTGCCATCTGAAATTTGCTGTAGTGCAGAGATGTTGGCTCCCGAGCCCACCGCAAAGGAGTTGACGATGATCGCCCCGTCGGCCGCGCGCTGAATCTCGCTGGTCGGCACACTGGCCGATCCATCCGACAAGAACAATTGTACTGGTGTAGCGAATGAGCGGGAGTTCAAACCCGCCAGCTCGGTAGTCGCCACGTTCATCGCTGAATTGAAGTTGGTGCCACCACCTGGTCCTGACGCCAGTATTTGATCAAGCGCGGTGTTCACTGCAGCAAAATCGTTGGTCAGGCTTTGCACTAGAATTGCAGAACTACTGAAATCAATCACCGCTACATTGGTGGTCTCAGGGTTGAGGAAGTCCAGCAGTGCCTTGGCTGCAAATATCTCGGCTTTAAGGATATTATCAAAAATACCGTCACCATCAATATCCGCGCCTGAGCCGTTACCGGTACTGCCTGAAGTGTCGATCACAATCGCTACATCACTAGGACCTACGGTAATAATTGCCCCGTCCTGTGGTGCCGTTATGGTTACCGTCGGTGGAACTAAATCATCAAGACGGATTATATTGACGCTAGATTGTGCTTCTTGGGCGAGTGTATCAACTGCCACAGCAGTGTAAGAAACAATACTGCCATTGGTACCCGATGCTAAGCGTTGGGTTAACTCATAGGGCGCTGTGGCGTCAGATCCAAGCAAGCTAGCTCCTTCAAAGAAATCCACCCGCGCAATGCCAACATCATCGCTGGCCGTGGCACTCAGTGTAACCAAGCTGCCTTCCACAATTTGCGCATCGACTAACGGCGCGGTCAAATCGACAGTGGGTGGGTCATCACGAATAACCACAATAGTTTGTGGTGTTGTCTGCGTTGTCTGTCCCTGCGAGTCTGTTGCGCGCAACAGAATAGGCACGGGATTTGTAATTGAGTCGAGTAATGGCGTGATGAAACTAAAGGAGTAAGGTGAATTAAAGCGTGTTTGCACCACTTCACCATTGACCAATAACTCCACTTGAGTCACTTGTACATCATCGTTTGCGGATACTCGGATGCTTAAATTAGTGCCTTCAATGACTGAAGCACCATCAACCGGCGCCTCAATAATGCTTATCTCAGGCGGTAAATCTGGGGTGATCAAAACAGATCGCATAACCACCGTTTGATTGCCAGAGAAATCACGTCCACGTACTTCAAATGCTAAGCTTGCATCACCTGCATCAGCGTAATTCGAGGGCACAGTAAAATTACCATTGTACGGAGCGCTTGTGTCTACCTTAACAAGGTTGCCGTCAATCAAGAATTCAACTTGCTCAACACCCGCATTGTCAGTGACAGTAGCCGCATAGAACAAGTTCAGGCCTTCGATTTGCACAAGCCCGTCAATAGGCGAAACATTGCTGATGACCGGAGGAATAGTATCTTCCAACGCGGTTACGGTTACTGATCGCTCAACGATATTACCCGCATCATCAATGACCCTAACCGAGAACTCAATATTGCTTTGTCCTTGCAAATCATCGTCTACTAACAAAACGCTTTGGTAGGGTGCTGTGCTATCGATTGTAACTAGCGCGCCATTGCGTAAGAACTCTACTCTGCGAATACCGAAATCATCGTTCACAGCAACACTCACCAAGGTGGTCTCACCTTTGACAATCTGCTGACCATCGGTTGGACTCAACAAGCTCACTACCGGTGGAAAATCGATTGACACTACCGCCACTATTGGGATTTGTTGCCCATGTAGCGTCACTTGCCCATTAACTGATGTTGCTACATTAGTGTTGTTTTGATTAACCACACGCAGCACAAAGGCTCCCAGCGGCACATTATTGATGATCGCCGAACCATCGGTGCGGACCGTGCCGGCACTGCGAAAATTTGTCCCAATGATATCGCTCTGAATTTGCACTAAGGCTCCTCGTGCCGGAGTGCCGTCTTCAAAGGTGGCGTCCAGAAATACCGTAGCAGTCGCAGTGAGAATTAAGTTTTGCGAAACCAGTTGGTTGTCGACCACGTCAACCGGTGCCGAAATCGTTTCGCCGGTTATTGGATCATCAACCGTTACCTGGTAATTATCCACCGGTGTGTCAAGAAAACGGAATACACCACCGGTATCAGTTCTCACTTGCCTGGTAAAATCGTCTGAACTCAATCTAACCAGGATACCAACGACTGGCTCCCCGCCTGCGGTCAATACTTGACCGGTTATTCCGCCAACTTCGACCAGGGTTATGTCCCGAATGGTTTCAGTTGCATTTTGAATTTGAACACTGGCGCTACCTGCTATTCCTGTGCCATCTGGGTTTGGTAAGGTCGCGATGACTGTATAGTTACCGACCGGCAAGCCAGTAAAACGGTACTGCCCATCCTCGGGAATGACAGTGGTCAGTGTCCTGGGCAAACTGTCTCCCATCAATTCGATACTGCCAAAACTGGCGACGACTCCATCGAACCGTCGTACGGTGCCGCGGAGTATTCCTGTATTGTTGAAAACAATGTTCGATTGGCCCACACCCGCCGATATTGCACCGGCCACATCGGCACTGTCGGTTAATGAAACGGGGTGTTTTGCAAAAACTGAATAATCACCTTCAGGAATAGCAACACTGCTGCCATTGGATAATAAACCGACGTAACTAAAGTCACCTACAGAATTCGAATTTGTTTTCAGTAACCGGCGAAACAAAGGATGATCGCTCTGTAAGGTAACATTTGAATCAGCAACCGTGGTTAGATTATCAGCTTCGAATACAGACCCGCTAACTGCCGACAGTAAACTCGGTAACGGGCTGACTAAACTTACGCCATCAACCGGTAATGAATAGTTGATAATGTTGGCTCTTTGGTTGGCAGATAAGCCAGAAATTGCCTCAGGAGAAAGTGAAGACAAGCGTTGTGCCGATGCGATAGCGGCCTGCCTATCTGTTTGCTCGGAGGTGAAATACATGATCGAAACAAGCTGCTGAGGTTGAATTTCAAGGCTTTGCCACTCAACTCTCATCCGATTATGTTGCCCAGATGTACCCGATAGAAACTCAATATTCGATGCCCTCACACTGCCCGCTGTGTCGCCAAAAGAATAAGCAATCGCTGGCAAGTTATTGCTTAAAAACGGATCTATATCTCGATCATCATCGAACACAGCCCAATTGTCCTGCGATGCGGCACTGCCAACATTTAGAAACGAGTCACCGGAGGACGTAGAAACCACTCCTACCGGCACCCGAATAACCACGTTGTCGTCTAAGGTTGGTGTATCTAAACCTCTATTGTAGGTGACGATACGAAAATGTGTATCAATACGGACATCTATAGTGATTGGTTCTGTGGAGGGGTTCTCAAAAGTTTCGATATGGCGAACAAAATACCCATCCAAAGGAACATATACGCGTCGATTCACAATGACTCCGGAACCGCTTGCTCCGGAAATGATAACCTCGCGCCCGGCTTGCGCAAAGCTCACATTGCTCTGTTCTAGGTTAAAAAATGGAAATACCACTCCATCTCTAAACAAATCAAGTCTGCCTTCACCGCGGAATACGTCGCCATCACCGGCAAAAACATTTCGAGTACCGTCTTGGACAGAACCGTCTCGCTGCACCGCATAGGAAAAATTATTGGCATCAAACAGGTTTGCCACAGTACTTATCGATCCCGGTAATTGATTTTCGAGCATAGTAATATCAATTACTTTATTGTCACCGTCAAACTCAATGACTCCTGACTCTATCTTGGCAAATCGTTGAGCAACAATAGAGGCTTCAACTTGGAAATTTCCTTCGGGAACTCCAGTAAATGAATACTCGCCTTCTGACGATGAGCGGGTAGTCACGTCACGCGCGCCAGACACTGAACTATTTAAAACAACAATCGCATTGGGAGCAATAGTGCCACCGGGGTTAAACACTACCCCACTCAGCATTCCAACTCCACCCAGCGTAATATCTCTCTGTATTTGCTCACCATCTGACGACAAGACGATACCATTCTCACTACCACGCAAGATGCCGTTCGAATCTCTTGCACTCAAGTTGTATGGTCCACGTGCAAGTGGCAGCATATTAAAGCGGTATTGCCCATCAGCTGCAGTGGTGACGCGACTACCACTTGGACTCACGGTAATTGAAATGTTGGCTGCTGGGGTGAATCCATCTGCCATAAAGACGGTTCCGAAAATATCACCTGCTGGTTCAAGACTGACAACAATATTGGCAGTTTCTCCGACCAATAAGCTGGTATTTAACATGCCACCCAATCGATCAATCGGATCAAATGCAGTGACAGAAATAGCGCCAGCCAAGATGTCAACTATATTAGCTTGGCCAGAAGCATTAGTGGTCGCCTGATACGAACGACCGAATGGAGACCCGGTATTGATAGTGACCTGAACGTCGGGCACCGTATTGCCTGCCGCATCAGTCACCGTAACTATCACGTTGCCAAGTCCGTTTAATTGCACATTAGAAGTTACAACTTCATCTACGCTTAGCACTGATGCTGAAGCGCGCCCAATATCTCCATTAAGTAGCGATGCCTCAACGGTATAATTACCGAGTGGTACAAAATCGAATGAATAATCTCCGTTTACATCAGTCTGGCTTGTCTGCCCGCTTAATGATTCGGAAGCACCAGCTTGTG
>JAESTB010000356.1 GCA_016763815.1 Arenicella sp. | reverse complement strand
TAGTGCGAGCTTCATTTATCAGCATCTCACTGCGAACAAGTTCGCCATCGAAATACCCGAGCCTCAGAGCTCTCGCCAATAGCGTTTTTTTATCTTGCTCGTATTTTTCCTGCTCCAGAACCTGCCCTACTTTTAAAGAATAATTGGCTAACCAAGTCTGAAAATGTGCTTTTTGTATAGGGCGGCCCTTAATCACCAGCGAAAGGTTATCTATAACGACAGGCTGATTTAGCTCGATTTTATAAACTAGCTTGGTGACAGATTCGACCGGCATTAAGGTCACTGTTGCGAGGTAATAGCCAAACGGTTGAATAGCTTCTTGTATTTCCTTTGGTATGCGTCCCTTGAGCCTGCGCCGCTCACCGCTCGAAAGCGGAGTTGGATCTTTTAAACGTTCATGCAAACGTACATGCTGTTTAATGTTATTCAAAATTTCGCCATCGACACCAACAAACGAGAGCTCTACTCTAGAAGGGTTACTTGTTTTAGTCGCTGTAACGGCAGAGCTAGTAGTTGCCTCTGCGGTTGCAAATGCAACGCTCAGGCACAATAGCAAGTAAACGCCGATGACAATAAGTTTCTTTGTTTTGACGAACATGAAATACGACGAGCCACTAAATGGTTTTATTTAAAAATGAATAACTATTAGATAATCGCTCAAGATTTTGCTCGCTAGGACAGCACGTGATTCGACTAAATAGAGTTTGGCATGTTGACCTTATATTTTCTCATGCAAAGTGTTAGTTGAACATGACAGTGTGCTTACATCGTTAGCCTCGTATGGCCTAAGCAGCCCAAAAATGTGTTCAGAAAGTTCGGCAAGTCCAAATATTGGCATAAAAAGGCGTACAGCCTCATTCTGATCTAGCAACTCAGCCGAGCGAGTCGATCGATTTATAGCATTGCTAACCGCATTCCCCAACCACTCTATACAGCTTATTGCAGTAAAAGGATCATTTATACTGGGAGACAAAATAACTCGCCGTCGAAAAAAGTCCCGAAGGGAAGATATGGCATAGTCACATCGGCCTAGGTTCCCTTGTAAGGGTGGTATACCAGAGAATATTCTACCCCAGCAGTAACCGTCGTCTACGCAAGAGAATCCGCTACTCTTGGCGCTACAATAAATTCTGCAAAAACGGAATAGTGACGCGTCTCTGCTCTACTAAAGAGGCGCGGTCGATACGTTCTAGCACTTCGAACAATTGACCCGTATCGCGCGATGAGCGGCTTTGCAAGTATCGCACCGCGTCGTCTGAAATCGACAGGCCTCTTGCTCTGGCACGCATTTTTAAAGCCTCGAAGCGTTGCTCGTCATTTAACTCTTTTAACGGATAAATCAAACCACTCGATAAACGACTAACCAAGTCCTTAATCACGAAGCCTGAAGAATCTGGCGGCTGAGTGGCACTGATAATTAGTTGCCCACCGGCGTGTTTAATTTGCTCAAATAAGGTGAATAAGGCACGCTCTTTATCAACATCGCCGGCCCATGCATCGATGCCGTCGACGCA
This sequence comes from Arenicella sp., assembly GCA_016763815.1. Classification (GTDB taxonomy): domain Bacteria; phylum Pseudomonadota; class Gammaproteobacteria; order Arenicellales; family Arenicellaceae; genus Arenicella. The sequence continues at coordinate 5,411 of JAESTB010000356.1, read as the reverse complement.
AACCACATGTTCAACATCAACTACCGTGAGCATGTCGATAGACACATAGGCATCACTTAGTGAGAGGTAGCTAGTATTAATAACCTCAGACTTGGCTAGACGCATAGCCGCGAATAGTAGATGGCTCTTTCCGGCTCCAGACGGCCCATAGTAATACACCACCTTCGGGTCACACGCTGTCACGCTAGACTCAATTACAGCAACTAACTCAGTGTTGTCGCCTAGCCAATAATTTTCAAACGACGCCTTATCATTACTCGTTAACGGTAACGCCAATTGACCTGCTTGTTTATTCATAAGTGATAGATAAAACTTTTGGCCCTATGCCTTTTGGTTGCTGGTTGTTTTTACTCCTACCGATAGCGGCCTATACAGCTGAGCCTTCGCCACTATTTGTCGCCCGTACAGACCAAATATAGACGTAGGCCAGACCGCTAATAACGCTGGTTAGCAATACCGCGTAACTGAGTATCGGCTGAACTGAACTAAAATCGTATTCTGCCGCAAGTGCCCCCAGTACTAACACAATGTAGGCGATTTGAGTAAAAGTGTTCACTTTGCTGACTATCAAGGGCTGCATTTTAACCGAACCAAAAAATAGCACCATCAATAAATAGCCGCCAACGATCACCACATCTCTAAATACCACCGCCACCATCAGCCAAAACGGGATCAAACCCATCATCGACAACATGATATAGCTACAAACCAACAGCCCCTTGTCCGCCAGCGGGTCTAATAAAGAACCCAAATAGGTTTCCTCATTAAAGCGCTTGGCAATGAATCCGTCTAAAGCATCTGTTAGGCCCGCGACAATAAACACGATCAGCGACAAGGTAAACTGTTGTTTTTGCAGCAAAACTACTAACCAAGGCACCAATCCGATGCGTGCTAGGGTTAATAAATTTGGTATATAGATAATCATAATTTAGTGGCTCCACGATCTTATACGCCATTATCTCTAGCTTTTATTGGATACACAATAGCCAATGAAACCGCTACAATAGCGCCGCACTTACCGCGAGACTATGTCCACGACAAAGAAGCTCGACCAAATTGATTAATACTGAACCTCGATGGAGCAACAACGTGTCCCAATCTGACAAACCTGACTCTTTATCCTACCGTGACGCAGGCGTTGATATCGACGCTGGTGATGCCTTTATTGACATAATTAAGCCAATAGCCAAACGGACTCAGCGTGAAGGCTGCCTTAGCGGTTTAGGTGGCTTTGGCGCACTGTTTCAAGTGCCACAAAATTATAAGGAGCCGATCTTAGTTTCTGGCACCGATGGCGTTGGCACCAAGTTAAAACTGGCTTTCGATTTAAACAAACATGACACTATCGGCATCGACTTGGTGGCTATGTGCGTCAACGACGTTATCGTGCAAGGTGCAGAGCCGTTGTTCTTTTTAGATTATTTCGCCACTGGCAAGTTAACACCAGAGGTGGCCGCACAAGTCGTTGAAGGTATCGGCGAAGGGTGTATTCAAGCAAATGCAGCCTTAATCGGCGGCGAGACAGCCGAGATGCCAGGCATGTTTAATTCTGGCGAATATGATCTTGCCGGCTTCTGTGTTGGTGCGGTGGAAAAATCCAAAATCATTGATGGCACCAAGGTTAAAGCTGGCGACACGCTTATTGGCCTAGCGTCTACCGGCGCTCACTCAAATGGCTACTCATTAATACGAAAAGTTATCGACACTTACAATGTACCGCTCGATACCCTGATTGGAGGCAAGCCATTATCGGAAGCGGTGATGGCGCCGACCAAGATTTACGTGCGCTCAATTTTATCACTACTGAAACAGGTTGACCTTCACGCCTTGGCACACATTACTGGCGGCGGCATCCCAGGTAACCTAAACCGAGTTCTGCCCGATGGTTGTCATGCGGTTGTTGATGAGTCTTCGTGGCAGTGGCCAGCCCTATTCAGCTGGATGATGGAAACGGCCAACATTAAGCGTAGCGAAATGTACCGCACCTTTAACTGCGGCGTCGGTATGATCTTAGTTGTTGATCAGGCCGATGTGGAGCGTAGCATTAACTTACTAAGCGAAGCCGGTGAGACAGCATTTGTTATTGGCGAAATTAAAGACGGCGAATCAGAGCAACAAGTGCACATCGTTTAACGGCTATTGCCTAACCAATACCATCTTAGCTATGTCTAAAACAACTGAGACCAAGTTGAATGATTCTAAGTGCACACGTTTGACTCGCGCAGTTGTCTTAATATCTGGCAGCGGCAGCAACCTTCAGGCATTCATTGAGCAAATAAAATCGGGCGATTTACCCCTCGACATCGTGCTAGTGATTAGCAATAACAAAGGCGCTTATGGCCTAAAACGTGCCAGCAACGCGTTGATAGCGACAAGTGCAATAGATCATCGCAGTTTCGACTCTCGACGACAATTTGATCAGGCACTGATGCGCGAGATTGACGCCGTCGAACCAGATCTAATCATTCTGGCCGGCTTTATGCGAATTTTAACGGCCGAGTTCGTTAATCATTACCACAATCGCTTAGTCAATATTCACCCGTCTCTATTGCCTAAATACCCAGGCACGAATACTCATCAAAGGGCAATCGATGCCGGCGACCAATGGCATGGTGCCAGTATTCACTTTGTGGTGCCGGATGTTGATGCCGGGCCAATCATCTTACAGGGTCGTTTACGCGTTGGGCCTGACGACACAAATGAGAGCTTGCAACAACGCATCCATAAAATAGAACACGCCTTATATCCCCTCGCAGTGAAGTGGTTTGCTGAAAACCGTTTGACTGTCGAGAGCAATATAGTATTACTAGACGGTGAAACCTCAGCGCAACAGTTGCAAACCTTTGAGGTGTAAGTTAGCGTTAGTTCGTTATTTCCACTTAATTAGGCGACCATATTTTGCATACGATTTTCACTAAATTTCTCTCGCTCACTGCCATATGGTTTTTGCTCTCCATGACAAGCCAAACTTATGCATTAACCCCAGTTACCATTAGCTACACCATCAAATTCGAAAGTAGTAAATTTGGCAGCGCCACCTTGGGTCGAGTAGAGAACACTCTCAAGGCCACCGACAATGGCTATTCAATTGAGACAGTCACCAAGGCTCAGGGCATGGCGGCTATTATTATGGGCAGCAATGAGCAACAGTCTTGCGAATTTGAGGTTCGAGACGGTAAAGCCGTATCGCAAAAATACCAAGGAGGCCGAATAGGCGAAACAGATTATAGAGTTGATTTTGATTGGGGACAGCGCAAAGCTTATTTCAACGATAGCAACGGCCGCCGTGATAGTGTCGACTTACCTGAAGGTTATATTGTCGACAATTGCTCCATGTGGTTCGCGGTGGCACTATTGCAGGGCGACATAGCCGATAGCCAATCACTCTATGTGGTCGATGGTAAGAACAAACGCATTCGCGGCTATAAACTCCGTTCGACCAGCGATGAAATACTGAGCACCAAGTTAGGCGACAAACACGTTACCAAGGTGGTTTTTGAGCGTGAATTACGGTCAGGCAGAACCTTAACATTTTGGTTGTCTCACGAGGACGAATACCTGCCATTAAAAATGCAAGAGTCACGAAAATCACGCACCACTACCTTTGAGGTAGCAAAGCTAACCTTGGATCGTTAATTTTTCGCTTGCTCGATTCAGTTTAACTTAACAGTACTTTGCCGCTCACGGTTGAGCTGCAAGCAGGTTACGTCAGGGCGCGAGTAATGCCCGGCAGGGTCAAAATTTTGTCGCTCTTCACGAACACGATCTAAATCAATTTCAGCGGTAAAAAGCCCTTCGTTTTCTAACTGCGGCTCAATTATAAAGTCACCATTCGGGCCGCATAAACATGAGCCTCCATTGGCCAAAAAATCCCTATCGCCAAGACCCTGCATAATCTCATCGTAGAGCGGAATATCGCGAGGAATATCAGCTACCGCCATTAGACCACTAACAGCCATCGAGTAAGATCGCCCCTCTTTAGCAAGAAAAGGCGTTATGTCTTGAGTGTTGCGCACAGAGCCAGGCCATATTCCTACATGAAGATTCTCACCCTGACCATACAATGACGCACGCGCAAGCGGCATCCAATTCTCCCAGCAATTGAGGCCACCAACAGTAAAGCCATCTAAGGAGTGGGTTGTTAAACCGTGCCCATCACCCGCAGACCAAACCAGACGCTCCTCGTAAGTGGGCATCAGCTTTCGATGAACTGACTGAATAACGCCGCTTTTGTCGATATAAACCATCGAGCAGTAAAGACTCATTCCGCCTCTATCTTGCGGCCGTTCAATGACTCCTAGGTAAACCGCTACGCCATGAGCTTTGGCTTGCTGGCAAACGATATTTAGGTCGCCCGCATCGACATCAACGGCATACCGAACATAATGCGCGAACATTTTTTTTTGATCATCATTATTGAACTGCGCACCACCAGTGAGCTCGACCCAAAACGGGTAGCCAGGTGTTAGTGCCTCTCCAAATGCTACAAGGTCACAAGCGTCCTCACCCGCCTCAGAGATGTATCGAGCCACCTTATCAAGGGTCGCTGTCTTATTCAGCCACACCGGCGATATTTGGGCCAATGCGACCTTAATCGTAGACGACATCATACGGGCTTTGTGTTGAGTGGTTAATAACCACTCAACACTATCACAGCATAGTAACAAGCGGAGCTAATCTTTAATCAAATCGGCTCCACTGTCTAATATGCCCGGCTTACACAATTCGCTGAAGCTACTCGCTTTGAATGTCAAACGAAAGTTGGCCGTCATCAGTTGATATAGCAACCACGCCGCCGTTTTGTAATTTTCCAAATAAAAGCTCATCGGCTAAACCACGCTTGATCTCTTCTTGAATCAACCTCGCTAATGGTCTCGCGCCCATACTCTCGTCGTAGCCATTATCGGCAATCCACGCACGAGCCGATTTATCAATGTTCAATTGAACATTTTTCTCAAGCAATTGACGCTCAACTTCAAGCAATTCCTTATCGACAATTTTATCTATCACTTCTTTACCAAGCGACTTGAAACGCACAATCGAATCTAGCCGATTACGGAACTCAGGAGTAAATATTTTGGTAATCGCGCCCATGTCATCGTGAGCGTTATCTTGCTTAGTGAAGCCCATTGAATTACGTGATACCGCAACCGCGCCAGCATTGGTAGTCATAACAATTATAACATTACGAAAATCAGCTTTGCGACCGTTGTTATCAGTAAGCGTTCCATGGTCCATTACTTGCAATAAAAGGTTGAACACGTCTGGATGAGCTTTCTCGATTTCGTCCAACAATAAAACCGCATGCGGGTGTTTATTAACAGACTCGGTAAGCAAGCCTCCTTGGTCAAAACCAACATAGCCTGGAGGCGCACCAATCAATCGAGATACAGTATGGCGCTCCATGTATT
>JAESTB010000355.1 GCA_016763815.1 Arenicella sp. | reverse complement strand
TATTGATTGGTTTATTCATAATATTTCGTTACTTTTCTAAATGACTTATCTTCAGTTGGCACGCGCTATTTATCAGGCACGGCTATTTATCAGGCACGGCTAAGGCCTCAGCGCTATTCCACGGCTCGGCCATCGGGCGACTGAAGATGTTTTCAGTGGTAAATGAATGGATCAACCACGTGTTGTTTTGGCAGATAAATTCACTGCTGATATAGGCACAGCTCAGTTGCGACTTACCACTGCTAAAACTTGATGGTTGAATCAACATCCAACGGCCGTTAGCCGACTTATTAGTAACATCGACATTAATCAACTCGTTACATAAAAAGTGCGCGTTCAATTCGAAATGCGCTGGCTCCTTGGTGTAGGCCGAAAACATGTCGGCGATGGCATCACGACCTTCATAACGACCAAATGTTTTCGCATAACGCTTACCCTTGCCTTGCCAAATAGCGTCTTCAGAAAACAGCTCGCTTAGTCTGTTCAATTCAGATTCGGCACCCAATTGGTCGCATAGCAACATGTAAGTATTCATGCATTGTCGAACTTTTTTTTCCGCTTCGAGAGTCTCTAAGCGCAATAAAATATCGTCATCGACAGAGGTCTTTTTTGGCATTAAAATATTCCTAATATGTGGGACGGGTAGCTCAGCGAGCTTTTTATATAGGCTCAGTAGAGCGGCTACTTACTATTCAGGAACCTCTAAACCACGGCCAATGCGTGCGTCGACTTTCATGAATTTCCAAAGTTTATACGTGCCATCTCCAACCGGGGTAGAGCGGAAAAAATCGCAACCAGCAACAACACTGTCATAGTCGGGAACATCGGCCATGATGTAGGCTGTCCAAGGGGCATTTTCCGATGGGCCTACCTGAATTCGGTCATCATCCAACACACCAAGGACATCAACACCCGGTAAATCACTTATGCCCTTAATCACGGCTTGAAATGCAAGCCATACATCGCCCATAACGTCTTGCGTTGAATCCATAAAGTTTTGGCTTACGCCGATGCAAAATAAAACTCTGTGCTTGCTTTCTACGTTCATTCGATATTTCCTAAGGTGATATTTAGAGTGATTCGTTCTAATTTTTTTGTGTCAGGCTAGCGTTATAGGTAGCCTGGAAATGGGTCGTTACCGAACATCATCGAGCCAGCATTTTGATAAGTAACTTCACCCATGAATGCATGCTGTGTCGGCATATTTACGTCGCGATAACAACGCGATAAATGGTTGTCGTAGTAGGTACTCGACATACCCGCCAAACGATAAGCGATCTGGGTTGCCTCAGCGCATTCGCGAGTTAAGTTGGTGGTCGATAACCGCAACATGCTGACTTGCTCTGGTGTCGGTTGATCACCGTCAAGAACGGTTTGCCACGCGTCTTCCGTAGTTTGATAAAAGAATGCACGCGACGATTGAACCTTCGCTTCCGCTTTGGCTATTTCAACTTGGGCATAATGACGATCACCAATTTTGGGCGCGCCAGTCACGGTCTTTTGACCCACCGACATCGCGATGACCATATCAATTGCTTCGCGAGCGACTCCAAGTGCCGTTACCGATAAAACTTGGGCTGAAATTGCCAGCGACGGGTAACGATGAAATGGCAAATCTAAGGTCGATTTACCGCCGCGCTCGAAAACCCAATCTTCAGGTACAAAAGCATCGTCCACCACCATGTCAAAGCTGCCGCTTGAGGCCATGCCATGTACTTGCCAGGTGGACTCGTCAATAAATACTTTATCTGCAGGAAGCACGGCCATTTGTGGTAGCGGGCCTTTACCTTCAATTGTTATCGATACACCGATTAGAGATGCGCCCATGCAGCCGCTCCCCCAAGGCCAGCGACCGCTAACACGATACCCTCCGTCAACCACCTTTACGGCTTGAGGAGGAAACGCGCCTCCAGCGAAGACCACGTCGGGGCCATCGCTCCAGACTTGTTCTATGGTCGACATTGGCAAGCCCGCAAGATAGGCCGGGCTCATACCAAAACTTGCAACCCATCCCGCTGAGCCATCAGCCGCTGAGATGGCTTCAATCGCTTGCAGAAATTGTGCCGGCGACTTTTCATCGCCACCAAACGCCTTAGGTACAAAAGCACGATAGATTCCGACACTCTTAAAACGCTCAACAATATCTAACGGCATATGCCGTAATGCTTCGATCTCATTACGACGCGCGCGAATATCAGCCAACAACTGATCGAATACTTCTTTGCCGCCCCATAGTGACTTGTCTAACTGGTGGTTCATAAATCTTTCTCTACGGCTATTTGTCTGGGTGAAATTCATAACAATTAATTCGGGTAGACCGGTTTGCGAAGCTGGCCTTCAATGTGTCTGGCAATTGCACAAAGTTTTTCGTCCTGATTCAACGCGCCGACTAACTGCACACTAAACGGCGTCGGGTTTTCAACGGGCAGACTAATCGCAGGGTGACCAGAAACATTAAACGGTCTGACTAAGGAACTCGCTGCCAAGTCAACCTTGCCATTGATAGCCGCCTCAATTTTGAGTGGCGATGACGGCAGCGTCGGCAATAGGAGCGCATCTACGCCTAGCAACGCATTACTGACTTCACGTTGAAATGTATTTTGAGTAGCGTGTGCGAGCGCTACTTCCTGCTTAGAAATTTTTTCCGCGGCCTGTAAGCGTGCGTAAACATCATTGCCCAACTTGTTTGAGGCAAGACCGCCAAACTCAACAAACGCTTCGCTAGCGATCAACACCATTCCAGCATCAAATGCGTCATCAAAGCCGGCTATCATTACCAGCTCGATAGTCACGCCATCCAGAGCAGAGAGACTGTCGACAACCGCAGCAAATTTAGCCATCACCTGTGGATCGCAATCAACATTTAACACGCCCAATTTTATTTTCTTTGGATGGCTTTGTACTTCAAACGAAGCATCCATGGCGCGCATCGCGGTCTCAATTAACTCAACATCGCGCGCAAAAGGCCCTACACAATCGAGACTCGAAATTTTAGGAGACACTCCTTCACGGCTCAAACGGCCGAAACTTGGTTTAAAGCCAACAACGCCACAACATGCGGCCGGTAAACGAATTGAACCACCGGTATCGGTGCCTATCGCTACGTCGACAACGCCTGAAGCAACCGCAGCCGCACAACCGCTAGACGATCCGCCCGGAATATAGTCTGGGTAGAGCGTATTAATTGGCGTACCTGAAAACTCATTTACGCCGCTCATCCCAAACGCCAATTCATGCATTACAAGCTTACCCACCAATTGAAAGTCGTTGCCGATTAGGCGCTCTACTATCTCCGCCGACTTACTCGCTCGGCCGGCATCCTTAAACGCCGCACTGCCCATACCTGAAACAACATCGACAACATCAATGTTGTCTTTAACCGCAACCGTTAAACCCGGTCCCATAGCTGGCAGATGCGTAACAAACATAATTAGCTGTCTTTATTTACTTGAACTTTCATGTAATTAGTATCTTTTAATTTACTTTACTTTTCAAGTAAATTATTTGATTATCTTCGGCTACGGACCTCTAGTAAGCTCTAACATTGCGTATTCGTTGAGGTTTGGCTAAAGTTGAGCCGCAAACAAATAGTGCAAATTAACCCCTAAATTGAGCGATAGAACTTTGAGCGACAGTGATAATTTAAACAAGTACAAACCCGCCAGCGAAAATTTTGAGTTTCGCGAGTACCCGTTTTACTGGGTGATGCGGCTTGGCAGTCGCTATACACAGACGATGGAAATTCAGCTCAAAAAAGTTAATATGAACATCACCTCATGGCGCATAGGCTTAATTTTGCGAGAAAATGGCACACTCAGCATGACTGAGGTCGCCAAGCATGCAGTGGGTCGATTGCCAACCATTACCAAGTCAGTGTATAAAATGCAAGAACGAGGTTGGGTTGACGTGAAGCAAAGCGAAAAAGACGGTCGAGTGACCATGGTTGGCATTACCGATAAGGGATTAGAAACGATTAATACCGTAATCGGCAGCACCTCTAAGACCATTGACCGAGCATTTGACGGCTTGAACAAAAATGAAACCGACCAGCTTAATATTTTGTTACAAAAAGTGTTTAATAACCTAGCCGACGATTAGTTTTTTCATTTATTCGGTCTGGTCGCGCACAAGTTAGCAGATAACTAACTATCAGCACTCCTGGGGAACCCTAGACTAAACTCGCAGACCAGTAAGGCGTACGATATCCATCGAAGAGTCATTTAAAAAAAACCAGAAAACAAACTCCTAGTAATTAGGTTTAAAACGTCAAGAAGGCTGTCGCGAGCCCTAAATGCGTATCCGAACTGAGTGCTTAATATACAACTAAGCTAAGGGCGGTCGTCGTTAATATGACATGCAGAACATCGCCGAAGGGGTGCGGCTAAATCAGCATTCTCAAGCTTCGCATCGAAGTGGCACCCCATACATAGACGGTGAAACTGCTCACGCAATTTACCGGCTACCTGAGCATTAGTTAGGTGGCACTCAATGCAAAGCCCTTGCCCGGATTGATCTTGATAATTGTGGTGGCAACTAACGCACTGCTGTTTACCATGGTCACTATGCGCAAATGTCATGGGCAACGGTTTCCTAAGCGGTATGTTGTTAAGCAAATCGGCCTGCGGCATTCTCAGCAATCGTTTTACTTCGCTTGCGCTCAAGAGGTAGAAAAATGCAGCAACAGTCAGCCCTAACAGCAAAATTTTGAACCAATTCTTCATCTGCCAAGCCCGCGAAGCCACACGAACATAAGCAGCGCTGAGATCGCAACGATAAGTACACCCCAGGCTTGAGACTTATTGCCAGGTACTGCGGGCACCAAGTAAGACAGTACCACGATCATTAGCAAGAGTAGATACTGCGTAATACTAACGAAATAGTAGCCACTTAAAACAATATGAAGCGCGCTAAGAAGAATCGACGCTATCGATAGATAACGATGCGCAATACGAAAACCTCCATTGTTAATATAGGCTCGACCACGCATAGCCTTCAACGAACTAATACTAAGCAGGGCAATGCACATAAAGGCCACAATCCCTATTGCCATATGAGGAGGAGATCCTAATTTGAGATATTCAATCAGTAGAAATTCGCTGCCTAAGAACCAAACCACGTGAAACACCAAGGCCATCAACACGGCGATGCCAAGCCACTTATGAAGAATCGAATGCCCTTTACGGTTTTTACCATTACTACTGAGTATTAACAAACCAGCAAAAGCAATAAAGCCCAAGCCATTAGCACTTTCCCAAACCCAATCCGCACTCTGAACCGGAGTAGCGAGCAGAGCTATGCAAAAAACAGCCAGTATATAAAAGATGTTTACGGTCACGTCAGAGTCATACTAAATGGCTACACGAGAGTCATACTAACTAATAGCAAGGCGACCAATATTACCTAACAGAGCTACTGCATAGAGTAATAATAAGCAACGTCCTGTATTTGCTGTTCTGTGAGTTCGCTGGCAATCACCTGCATTGTCCCGTGTACTCTTACGCCTTTTTTGTAATCAAGCAATTGCTTTGCTAAGTACCCAGCCTTCTGCCCTGCGACATTGGGCCACAGGCCCGTTACGGATTGGCCGGTCATACCATGGCAAGAGACACAGCGCGCTCGCACATGCGCACCCGGTAACTCGTTGATACCCTGAATTTGCTTCTTAAGCGGCTGGATCTTTGCGTAGTGACTTGCAATATTGCCTAAATCCTCATCACTTAAACTGGCTAAAAGCGAGCTCGTCATTAACGCATTTTGACGCTTACCATCCCTGAATGATCGCAACTCCTGCAAAAGATAGTCAGATTGCTGACCGGCTAAATTCGGCCATTGCTCATTCACCGAGATGCCATTTTGGCCATGACACGCGGCACACGTTGCAACAAGCTGACTGATGGGCTTACTTTTTATCGCTTGCGGCTGATTATCTACCGCTGACGGCGCTACTCTAGAGCATGCCGACAGAACTATTAGTAACAATAGCCCTGCAAATTGATTAACCTTATTCATGATTTTTTAGCCCTTCATTTCTTAGAAAAACGTTGCACCAATTGAGCACGTATTTTCTCTGTTTGCAGTAACGGCGATTGACGATACTCTTGTACCTCTTCGGTACTGTATTCACGCCAATTTTTCTCAACAATATGTTGTGAAAATTCGTTTACCATCCAGTTCAACACCTCAGCCAGGTGAGCATCACTCAACACCGAATTGGCGGAACCAGGTACACGAACCATAAATTGTCGCCCCTCTTTAAAGCGCATAAATTGATGCATTGAGTCGCGCAAGCTGGGAACACTTTTGTGACCAACACCATCGGCGGCATGACAACCTTGACAAAACATTTGATAATTAAATTTGGCGCGCCGGTCCGACACATTTGAATCTTCTTCAGAACTAGCGCTAGCAGAACCGATGTAAAAACCAACGCAAATCGCTACGCATAGACGGAGAATACTTAATCTCATACTTCAAATGCGAGGCCAACCACCACCGCCGTCGAGCAGTGGTAAACTGAGCTATCGGCTCCCAAGCACCAATTTATGTCATTAGATTTATCTGAACGATATAAAGGACGGTCGCCTTCATCTCGCTGACATAAACAAGTACCGCACTGAGTTGTCCCACAGCAGTCGTTATACGAGATCACGTACTTTCGACCATCAACCGGATTTAAACAGGTGCCAATCCATGTAATCGGCGACATTTGAGTGCCCGGAGGGCATGTATTGTAAGTACCGCCACAACACTCACACAAAAAACCGTCTACAGCGCAGTAGCGCCAGTAGTCGCAACTCGTTGCATCGCCTGCGTCTTGAGGTGCTTTAGGCGCAGGATTAGACGCACGCGCTACCGGTAAAAGCGGCAGCATTGCACCACCGACTAACGCAGTGCCAAGCCCTTTTAACAGCCCTCTACGCGATGATTTTTGCGCAATTTTACGCGCTGACGTCTCAAAAAACGTGTCTAAAAATTTCATTTCAATTTGACCTCTTTAACCGGGCGTTTCAAGTAATCTTGGATCGAAGCAACGTTACGCTCCTTGGCTTCGAATAAGCTATCTAGGTGTTCGCGAGAGTTAACAATGCCTAACGAGGCTAGCGTGCCTGTTTCGTTGATCACGACCGCGTAAGGTAGCTTAGCAACGCCGTAGGTTTTACCCAGTAACTCAGAAACAATATAGGGGTAATCTTGCAGGCCATGTTGTTTAACGTAGGCCTGATGATCTTGGCTTTTACCATCACTGGCGATCACAACATCTAGCCATTTCCTTTCTTGTTTGGCCGCCGAAACAAGCGCAGGCATTAACGTTTTGCAAACCGGACAATCGGGTGAGGCAAAGAATATCAGCTGAGACTTGTTGTTCGTCTGCTTGCC
>JAESTB010000354.1 GCA_016763815.1 Arenicella sp. | reverse complement strand
ACAAGTTGATTTGACAAGTCAATGGATACATCAATATGAGAGTGATGGGTAGGTGTTAGCAGGGGGAGGTTTTTATTAGAGGCAATACGAAGCCCATACAACTCGTAATAATGTGTCACCCAAAGCCCTAATATTATTTATATACTTGCGGTAAAGCTAGGGTAGGTGCCGTCGCAACCGGTATTTAATGGTGGCCCTCCTGCTTGAGTGAGCTCGCTCATTTTTCCATAATCTGTAAGGTTAGGTGATTGGTATTGCTTCAATTCTGTTTCTTTTGGAGCTGTGCTCTCATTGTTTGATTCAGTGTTCATGGCAATTTTATTTAATCCAGTAGAATATCAATTCTCGACTATGATATAGCCAACAATCGACAGCGTGCAAGTGTTTTGTTGAGGCTAGGGCCCTTTCTGAATGATCAATATTACCTAAAGTGACGGAGTTTTATTGCTTCGTTTCTACTCGGCGCACAGGAAAGGTAAGGGCTAATCGAGTTATTGCTGTTGGAATAGACTTGTAATGGTTTAGCCAATAAGACAAAGTCAAGGTTGTCATTAGACCTTTACCTATGGGGGTCGGATTGCTCGTTTTAGTCTGATACAGTCGAACAAGCTGTTCGCTGTTTATATAGTCATCTAAACGCGGGTTAGTCAGCAATGCATGTGCTTGCTTAGACAGACCTTGCGCGTTGAGCAGAGCGTGAACTCGATTGCCTTGCACGGGTGTTTTTACTCGATTAAGAATATACGATGGTAAATTGTGAGCCATTGTCGTGCGTAGCAAATGCTTTTTATGCCGCCATGGAAACGGTGGCAATTGCAATGCGTAAGCCAATAAACGGGTATCAAAAAACGGGTGAGCGACCTTGACTGGAACGTGAGTAAACCCTGGGTCGTTCCAATTAAATAGACGCCGCCATAGAGCATCTGTAGCCATACCCTGTTGTTGGCTGTCGATTCTGTTTTGCCGACTTAACATTGCATGTAAACGATCTACCACACCAGATGTTTTAACAAAATCGTGTTTTAGCCAATTAGGTATTGCATCAACTGGGTTGGTTTTCCGGTGAGGTAGGCTGTTGTTTATACGCAATGGGTGTAAACAGCTATAGGCACGATAGTGATAGAGTGTTTGTAACATTAGAGAAAGTACGTCGCTTAACGATTTGACATCCTGACGGTAGAGGGTACGAGGGTATAGCAATGGGTCGCCACCAAAACCAGTTAATAGTGTTCCTCGGTAGTTTTCTAAATGCTGTAACTTGTTCGTTTGGTGGGTAGAGCGGCGCATCATGCCTGGCTCTGGTGATATTAAATGGAGTGGGATTGTCTCAGGAACGAGTCGATTTTGGTCAGGTGTGTAATGATGGTGTTGTATCCCTATCTCATTCGCCATGCGCGAAGCCAGCGGGCCCTCTAAATCTTTGAGTAAGCCATTAGAGCCGAGTGTGTAGGCATGGTGATTGAATGCTTGACCTGTTTCGGTCAAGAGTTCATGAGCTATTGCGGTTATTGCGGTGGAGTCCATTCCACCACTGAGATCAGAGCCAATACAGTTAGACGATAGACGGTCTTTTACCGAGGCACGCAGCAGGTGTTGGAATTCTTCGGTGTACTGCTGCGGTTTTATGAAACGTAAGCTGGTACTTGGCGCGAGCGACCAATATCGCTCACTATGTAGCTGCCCGTCTTGAAAAATCAGTTTGTGAGCAGCCGGTAATTGATTGATCTGTTTGAATATTGTGCCATCTGCGGTGTGGTTCATGCGTGACATAAGATAGTCGGCGATAGCCGGCTCACTTAACTGGCTACCAACATCTGGGTGGAGACGCACGGTATTGAGGCTATTGCTAAGGCATAGCCCAGCCTGAGTTTTAGCGTAAAAAAGCGGCACCACCCCAAAGTGATCTGTCGCACAAAATAGTCTCTTGTTGCGAGCATCCCAGAGAATAAATGCGAAATCACCAATAAAGTGATCTAGGCAGTTTACCCCCCATTGGCGATAAGCACGGATGATTATTTGTTCATCGCTGAGTTGATCTGCGGGTGTTCTCTGTTCAAGTTTTGCTATCAGTTCATCGCGGGCATCTATTCTTACACAGGCGCTAATCCATATATCACTGTCACCAAAAAAGCATTGCCTATCGCTAGAATTTTGATTCCCGAACTTGGTTTGAGCTAACGCAATTTCGTGACTAAACCGATAGGCTTGATCGTCTGAGCCGCGTATGACCATTGAACCTGCCATCAGGCGTATTAATGATTCATCGATAGGTTTATCACCATTGTTGATTAGGGCGGCTATTCCGCTCATTCGAATTCCGACGGCTCGTACAACTTGTAGTCACTTACTAATTGATAGTCGGATAGTGCTCGACGGCTGGCATTCAAGGGTCTTCCTTGAAAAGTTATCCAAGCGTGTGCTTTAAATGATGGTCGGGAGCGCACACCTATGCGAAATTCAGAGTTTACCCCGTTTTTATGCAGCAACCAGTGCAGCACCAGTGACCGAGACAGGCAATTACCACGCCAGAGTGAGTTTGCAACGGCCTTTCTCTGTGTCTGAAAAAAATACATCGCGTTTTTAAGGTTGTTGTTCTCTGGCAGGTAATGGGTATTGGAATTACTTTTCAGCCACCGTGCTGTTCTTTCAATGCCTGCTATTTTAATCAATAGAGCAACTAGTGGAATCATGGCTTGAATGCTCGCGATGACCCATAGGTTAGATAGGTTCATGGTCTAATTGATGGTGATAAAAAACGGCTGACGATAGCATATCGAGAACCGCGATCGACAGTCGTGACTTCGTGGCGAATATTTACTGGATATGCAATTAGCGTACCCCGAACCCCCGGTACTGAAATACCTCGATTTTGCCAGCCTGGTGATTTAATTAGACCATACAGAGTTAATTCTCCGCCACAATACCCTGTGTCTTTTATTGAGCTGGACTGGCTGTTTAAATAGATCGATATATTTAGGAGGCGATGTGCTTGATCATCCGTGTGTGGCAGGAAATAATCCCCGGTTTTGTATTCGAGAAATTTGGGCTCCTCCCATACGTCTGCGTATTGTTCTTGGAACACTTCTTGTAAATGGGGTTTGATGGCTAATATGCGTGATGCAATCGCCTCTTGAGACTGCTGGCTTACTAGGCACGTCTGAGTTTTTCGCATCTGCAGGTTAGCATACTCATGCTTGGATTCCTCTGAATAGACCTTGCCAGTGGTTTTATTAGCCTCATGCATTTCGGTGCAAAGTTTTTCGCACTCATCACTTGGTAGAAACTGTTCATCAATATAAAGACCCAGCTTCCGTAATAGGGAAATTGGAGCCATTAGGCGTGGCAGATTTCTAAAAGACCTGCTTTTTCTAAGTCTACAATTAACTTCGCGAGATCTCTATGCGCCGTCTGCTCGTCTAAATCATACTCGCTGATAAACTCGATTACCGTGTCTTGGGTATTGCCGTGCTTAGTCAACAATTGCCAGAACCGCAAGCCAGTGCTGTCTAAGCCATAATAATGCTCATTTTCTGAGTTAAGAATGACCGCTTCGTCACCCAGTTCTTCAACAAAGACTTCAGCTTTGAAATTAACGCTAATAGAAGGGTATGTTTCCATATTCGTTGGAATATTTGACTGACGAGGTTAAGTATAATGAATAGCCTGAGCATACCTATACTGAGATTTTGAGGCAAGGTAGATTAATCCCTTAAACTGTGCGAGGCTGGCGTATATGTAAGCCATTGCTAAACGCTAATGGTCATGACTCTAGGAAAAACCATTGTTCGATTTTCTCAAGAAGGTTAGGTTTCGTTTATCACCCAGGCGTAAACAAGTCTTCACCTGGTTGTCTATCGGTGAGAGCCAGTACCCTTTGCTTGTGGTTGATAATTTCTATAACAACCCTGATTGGGTTGCAAAATTGGCACATGGGCAAGCTTTTAAAAATCCACATGGTAAACATATTAACGGTATGGCCAGCGTCGCCGGGAATAAAAAGAGTATTAATCGGTTTATATTCAAGCACTTTGCTAAACAGTTTGGGGTGCAGCGGTTTCGTGATCTTGTAGGAGACAGTGGCTATCACAAATTTTACCGTTCCATTCCTTCAGGAGCAGACCTGCCAATACGACGCGAAGACCCACACTCCGATGGCGTGTTTTTTATTGCCGGAGTATTGTACTTAACTCCTGATGAATTCTGTAAAGGCGGTACCGGATTTTATCGTTACCGTGCAACTGGTGCCGAAGAAAAGCCGCCATCACCAGCGTGGTTTAATCAACATCGTGTGCCAGACTCAGTGATAAAAGCGCTGGGGAACTACCGACCTTACCGCGCTTATCATGAAAGTGGCTATAAGAGTTATGACGAATTCATCCAATGTATCCCGTTTAAGACAAACGGCAATCGTTACCATCTTTCAAGCAGTAACGAGCATTGGGAATTACGCCAGTTGGTGCCAATGAAATACAACCGTTTGATTCTCTACCCAGCTTTTACCATTCATAAAGCAATTTATGAAGAGGCTGATTTTGATGGCCCTCCAGAAAATCGTCGCTTGACCGAAAATTTCTTTTTTAAATATCCGAAAAGTCGTTAAGGTTAATCAGAGGATCGTTAAGTCTCAGGAGATCCATTCAGGTTATGGTGGCGCATGGATTGGTCGATGGTGGATAAGATTCGTTTATTATTGAGTTTGAGATTAAGGAAGTCCGCAATGATTCTCAGCTGCCCTCTAGGGCGATCGATGATATCTGCATAATCGACGTACAGTACGTCGATATGACTTTGCTGCATTAGCCAGTTTCTTGTTTTGGCTAAATCGCTGGTATATAGCTGTTTTAGACGCTGGTCATTGTTTTGCTTAGAATCGTGGCCGAGGTTTATCAGCATTTTTCTTTGCGATGCGAGAACTTCCTCCATATTTCGGCTCATGAAGAGGACCTTAAAGTTTTTGTCCTCGGGAAGGTTATGCAGCAAGGCTGAGATGACCTTGACTGCTCGGCCCTGGGCCTTTCGCAGGCATTGATGATTTCCTTGTTCGAGTTGTTGACCGCTTCGTGTTCGTAGTATCCTTTGCGGTTGTCGCTATCAGACTGGCGAATATGATCTGTTATTGGCTGTATTCCGCCAGCTTCGAGTATCTGCATCATCATTGACGTGCCTGAGCGCGGGAGGCCAGATACGATGGTAATGAACGGTTGTCGCTTTGGCGGTTTTCTAAATAAATTTAATAGAGGCATAACCACATTGAATAGCCGTTTTGAAGACAAATGAGTATGACCACTATTATTAGACACCGACCCGAATATCTTGTGTGCGCGGGTAGTAAACTAAGTAGTCTCGTGGAGGGATTTGTTCATCAAGAACAAAGCCAAGCTTAGCGTAAACATGCTTAGCGTGCATATTGTCGTTGAGAACACTGAGTTTTAGTGGCACTTTGATCTGATCTGCGCAGCAGGTGAATGATTTAACCACACCAGAGCCAAGTTGCTTACCTCTGGCTTTAGGAATTAAAGAGATATCTACGATCAAGATTTCATTTGGGCCAAAGTCTAGAATGATGCGGCCAACTTTATCATCGTAATACTCGATGATAAATGTCATAGCGTTGGGATATGTTTCGCTGTAGCTGGCCGTTTGCGCTTGAAATTGTGATTCTTTTAAGTGTTCAATGAAGTCCTGTTCAGCGTTAACTAAGTCTAAATCGGTGCGAGTGGATTTATACAACTGGCTAATGAACGGTTCGTCGGAACTACCTGAAGGCCTAACGTGTAAACCATTAGGCAGAGAAAGTGTTTGAAGGTCCATAAGACGTTTACGGTTATAGTTGTATAAATCGGTAGTAAATTACTCAGCTAAGCTTGCGTGTACTTCAGCCAAGGCGTCCTGTTGTTGAATTTGCAATTCGGCGGCAGGGGGTTGTGGTATCGCTTGACCGATCAGTGGATCGTT
>JAESTB010000353.1 GCA_016763815.1 Arenicella sp. | reverse complement strand
ATACAAAGGACTCTTGGTCTGCCCAAAAATGCATTCAGCTACCTGCGCTCTCATGGCGCGATAGATGTAGAGCACATCAAGTTTTTTGAAAACTTAGTGAACCGAATTGACGATCCTGAGGATCAAGCGCAGATCATTCATTGCGCAAAAATGTTTTATCACCTTTACGGCAACGTCTTTGGTGAACTCAATGAGAGCCAAATAGAAAACATAGCGGCCTAAAACGGATGAACTTACTAAACAAAAACATCGTCCTTACCGGAGCTAGCGGAGGTATCGGCGCTAAAACCGCTCTGAAATTCGCCAGTGAAAATGCCACTGTCGTATTAGTTGGACGCAATCAAACCGCACTCAATAAGGTTTTAAGCTCACTTCCGCCCAGCAAAAAAGCCCATAAAATAGTAGTTGCTGACCTCGCTACTTCAACAGGGCGACAAAGCGTTATTGATGCGGCCGGTGACGCTGACGTGCTGATAAATATGGCTGGCGTTAATCAATTATCGCTTTTAGAGCAAATGAGCGACCAACAAGTAAGCGATATGATTTGGTGTAATTTAACGATACCAATACTTCTCACTAAAGGTTTTTTGCCAACTCTAGAATCAAAAACTGAAGCTATGATCATTAATGTCGGATCCATTCTTGGAAGCATTGGTATGCCGGGCTCAGTGGCCTATTGCGCAAGTAAGTTTGGGCTTCGTGGCTTTACGGAATCACTTCACCGTGAGTTAGCCGACACAAATATCAAGATCGCTTATATTGCACCCAGAGCAACGGCCACAGCAATGAATGGAGATGCTGCGATGGCCCTAAATAAAGAGCTTGGGAATAGCGTAGACACTCCAGAACAGATTGCTCAAATTATTGTTGATTCTGTAAAGAACTCTAAATCATCGCGCAAATATATTGGATGGCCAGAAAAACTCTTCGTACGCATTAACGCCCTATTCCCAAGTTTGGTTGATGGCTCGCTAAACAAGCAGCTCTCTACTATTAAAAAATACACAAAATAGAAATTAACAGGACTTCCCATGAAACTAATCAAATTCCTAAGCATGCTAATTGTGTTGGTGGCATGCTCTCAAAATATATCTGCGCAAAGCTCGGAAGCTCTTCTGAGCGATCTACAGTCAGGATGGGCCGTTGCAAATTATCAACTGAAGGATAAAGATCAGATCAAAGCATTTGAACAGTTAATTACGCGCGGCGAGGCGAGCTTAAGCCGCAATTCTAATAACGCGGAGATTCAAATTTGGACTGGCATTATAAAATCCACACTCGCTGGTGCTAAAGAAGGCTTGGGGGCACTTGGTTTAGCTAAAGCGGCTAAAACGCATCTTGAAAAAGCAATTACACTTAATGATAAAGCACTGAATGGTTCTGCCTATACTAGTTTGGGCGTCTTATATAACAATGTGCCAGGCTGGCCAATTGGTTTTGGTGATAAGAAGAAATCAGAAAAATACTTGAGAAAAGCCCTAGAGATTAACCCCAATGGGATTGACTCTAATTACTTCTATGCGGATTTTTTGCTTAGTAAAAAGAAGTATATTGATGCACAAGTCTACTTTGATAAAGCATTACAGGCCTCGCCTAGAACCGGTCGTAACCTTGCCGATGCCGGCCGACGTAAGGAAATTGATTTAGCCTTAGCCTCGATTCAAAAAAAGCTATAATCAAAAATGTTAGATTGCCTAAAGACAAAATGAAACTACTGCTAATTGAAGATGATCCAATGCTCTCATCGGCATTATGCAAAGCCCTCATCCATGAGGGATTTGTGGTTCATCCGGCTTTATCTGGGCGCGAAGGAATTGAAGCACTAAGTAGCTTTAAGCCTGAAATAGTCATCTTGGATTTAGGACTACCTGATATCGACGGTACAGAGGTTCTCAAACGCTTACGAGTAAAACATATCGATTTGCCCACAATAATTTTGACGGCACGTCACTCGATAGATGACAAAGTGAATGCGCTGGATGTTGGCGCAGATGATTATCTGGAAAAGCCGTTTGATATGGCCGAGTTATTTGCTCGGCTGCGAGTACTAGCGAGAAGGCTTAGCACGACTAAGACCAATAAGATTTGTATTAAAGGTGTCATTTTAGATCTCGCAGCCCAAACTGTTCACCTACACCTTCAACCATTAACACTGACCAGAAGGGAGTATATGGTTTTAAAGGCATTAATGGAAAACTCAGGGCGAGTACAAACCAAAGATATGATCGAAAGCAAACTTTATGGGTGGGGAGAAGAGATTGGCAGTAATACCATAGAAGTACATGTCAGTAATCTCCGAAAAAAATTACCTGCTGGCTTTATTCGGACCATACGTGGGCTGGGCTATACGATTAACCAAGACCTGAAAAGTTCGCCCTCGCATTAAGGAGTATTGATGAAATCCATTCGTCTCTATCTCATAGTTGTGCTTCTATCGACAATTTGTATCGTCAATTTTGGCGCGGCATTAAACGGCTATAAGCGAAGCAAAGCGGCGGGTCAAAGCCTTCTAGATAAACGACTGATCGACATGGCTTTGACCACCACCAAGCTCTATGCCCAACATGCCGAGGTGGATTCAGAAACATTTCAAAATAATGTCATCTTTCAAATATGGGATGGTAATAAACTAGTTGCAAAATCCATCAATAGCCCAAAAACGCCGATCGCGAATGCTCGATCAGATTTCAATATTGTTAACTCTAACGGCGTCCAATGGCGAGTATTTAGGCACCAAGACACGGAATCAAAACTTGTTACTATGTATGGCGAACAATACGATTTATATCGGACACTTATCGATGAAATAATCTTAGAATCATTATTACCAATCGTTTGGGTATTGCCAATCATCGGGCTTCTTATATGGCTAATTGTAAGTTACGGATTAAGGCCGTTGACTCAGTTTGCCGCTAAACTGCGCCTCCGAAGCGCCAGCGAACTTACTACGATAAGTGACGACGGACTGCCGACAGAGCTTACACCATTGCTTGAATCAACCAATACCTTATTTGCTCGTCTGTCGGACGCCTTTGAGCGAGAACAGCGGTTCGCCGCCGACGCCGCGCACGAACTTCGCACGCCGTTAGCGGCACTAAAAATCAGTCTGCACAACCATGCTCAAAGCATCAAAACTCCGAATGGAAACATCGCCGACGTTCAAGCAAGCGCAAAACGAATGGAAGCGTCGATTGAGCAAATACTGGCACTTTATAAGCTAACGCCTGAAACATTTCGAAGAACATTGACCTTATGTAACCTGAAGACGGTAGTACAAAGATCATTAATTGATATTTTTCCAGCGCTCGAACTGAAACAACAAATTGTTGAGTTTGTCGGTGAGGACATTAACCTTGAAGCGGACGAATTCGCTCTCGCCATGCTGATGAAAAACTTAATCGAGAACGCCAGCAAATACACCCCTTTTCATGGACGAATTTCGGTCTCCATCAAATACTCGGACGACGATACTATTGCTATTATTGTTGAAGACTCAGGACCTGGAATTGCCCCTGCGGATTATGACCTAGTGTTCGACCTATTCTATCGCGTCGGCAGAGACCGTCACACATCGGGCGTAGTCGGATCTGGCTTAGGCTTATCAATCGTGAGTCATGTCGTCAAACTGCATAATGGCAAAATTAGACTGTCTAAATCACACTCCTTAGGCGGGCTTGCGGTAACCGTAAAGTTACCGAAAATACAACTAACTGAGATGGAGTCATCATGAAGAAAAAACTAAGCGCCACTAGCTTAATATTAGTCACCATTTTGAGTTCACAAAGTTCCATCGCAGCAACGCCAATTATTGAAATCAGAATCCGTGATCATCTATTTTATCCTGCTGAGGTAGTCATTCCCGCCAACACAAAAGTAAAACTGTTGCTGATTAACGAAGACCCGACACCCGAAGAGTTCGAAAGTTATGTACTAAATCGTGAGAAAGTCATTGTTGGCAATGGTAAAGCGATTATCTTTGTTGGCCCATTAGATGCTGGCGAGTACCCATTTTTCGGTGAGTTTAATATGTCCACCGCGCTTGGTAAAATCATTGCGGAGTAAACACAAATGCTATTAGATATTGTTATTCTTGTACTTAGGGAAACACTCGAAGCGGGTGCCTTACTAAGCGTGTTGCTATGTGTTTCAACGCAACACAAACTTAACCTTAATTGGCTCTGGATAGGTCTGGTCTTGGGATGTACCGCCTCTGTTTTCTACGCAATCAATTTTAGTAACATCGGTGAGATGTTCAACTACGCCGGACAAGAACTATTAAACGCTACTATGCTGCTTACTATTTGCCTTGGTTTAGTGGTTCTCTGCTATTTCCTTATTTTCCAAAAGCCTAGATTTTTGCACCCAGTTGTTGCCCCCATTATGGCGTGTGTCACCACTCTTGTGGTTGCACGAGAGCTGGTTGAGTTAGTTATCTTTTTCACGGGTTTAATTCAATCTCAAGGCGATATAGGCAAAGCCGCAACCAGTGGATTTATTGGACTGATGATCGGCACCAGCTTCGGGGTACTCTGCTACGTTGCAATCCATAGTTGGCGCGCTTCAATCTCGAGACGCATTCAAATTACAATGTTCACATTAATTGCCGCCGGAATGTCAGTACAGGCTACTCAGCTACTTATCCAGATCGACTGGATAAGCGCATCGAAGCCGCTGTGGGACACAAATTGGATACTAACGGAATCATCGATTACCGGGCAACTGACGTATGCCATTTTCGGTTATGAGGCGACCCCAACCGCTCATGAGATAATTTTTTATAACATCATTGTGATTACGGTCATCGCT
>JAESTB010000352.1 GCA_016763815.1 Arenicella sp. | reverse complement strand
TGACTCGGTTAGCTTGAATAATTTGACGATTTCCGGCGGGTCTGCTGTTCAAGGAGGTGGGGTTCGGATCCCCAGCTACAACGACAACATCAGCATCAATAATAGCACGGTGTCGGGAAATTCTTCATTTGTTGGTGGCGGAATTTGGGTCGGCGCTACCGGTGGTACTATCAGTTTAAGCAATAGCACGGTATCTGGTAATTCTGCAACGAGTGGTGGTGGTGGCGGAATTTTTGTCAACAGTACTATCAGTTTAAGCAATAGCACGGTATCTGGTAATTTTGCAAATACTCATGGCGGCGGAATTTCTGCTCCTGGAACCGCCATTGTCGTTCTCAGCAATAGCACGGTATCGAACAACTCTTCTGGATCAAATGGCGGCGGAATTTTTCTCAAACTATACAGCGACGTAAGTCTCAGCAATAGTGTAATCTCTGGTAATTCGGCAACGAATCGTGGCGGTGGAATTTATTCCGATGGGTTTTGCGAAATCAAACTCCTTAATAGTATTGTCTCGGGTAATAGTGCGGCAATGGGTGCCGAGACATACGATTTTTCAGGGTATGCCTACTTCATTGATAGTTTTAACCTATTGGGCGACAGTAGCAATACAAACGCACAGGCCTTCGTACAATTCTCACCTAGTGGCACAAATATCACCGCCACTAGCAATGGGTCACAAGCCACTGCCTTATCGTCTATTCTCGCCCCCCTCGCCGATAACGGCGGCGCGACTCAAACTCATGCGCTGGTAGTCGGCAGCCCAGCCTTAGATGCCGGTGATAACACGGGTTGCGTGGCGGCACCGATCAATAGTCTTGATCAACGAGGTCTACCTCGGAGTGACGGTCAATGCGATATGGGTGCGTTTGAAGCTCAGCCTATGATCAGTATCGTTGCGACCGACGCAAATAAAGCTGAGGGCAATAGCGGCATAACTAATTTCAGTTTCACCGTTTCACGCTCAGGCAATGCTGCGGGTGTGGCGACGGTGGATTATGCTGTGACTGGGTCAGGAGCGTCACCAGCCGTTGCCGCTGATTTTTTCGTGGGGGCTTTGCCTAGCGGTCTGGTCTCCTTTATTGATTCCCAGAGCAGCAAGATTGTATCAATTCCAGTTGCAGACGATGGCTTAAATGAGCCTGATGAAACGTTTATTGTGACGCTCTCAAATGCAACAAATACAACAATTGCAACGGCCGCTGCTGAGGGCACGATTGTTAACGACGATGTGGCCGCCCTTACGGTGCTGATTGATGCGGCATCAGTTGGCGAAGAGGATGGTGCTCCCGCTACCACCGCAACGGTATCGCGTAACACGGATACAACTTCCTCGATAACGGTTAACTTGGCTAGCAACGATAGCAGTGAGATTACTGCACCAGTCAGCGTTACCATTGCCGCTGGGCAGAGCACCTCACCGGCATTCAACCTCGATGCCGTAGATGACGCGATTCTAGACGGCACACAAACCGTGACCATTACCGCCTCAGCCACCGCGCATGCCGATGGGTCGGATACGCTCGATGTAACGGATAATGAGGTCCCTGAATTGACCATAGTCATTGAGGCTGCATCCGTTGGCGAACAAGATGGCACATCCGCCACCACCGCAACGGTATCGCGTAACACAGATACAAGCTCGCTATTAACGGTTTCCCTAGCCAGTGACGACAGCAGTGAGGCGACGGCACCAGCCAGCGTAGTCATTGCCGCTGGGGAAAGCACGTCTCCGGCATTCAACCTCGATGCCGTAGACGACGCGGTTGTAGACGGCACTCAAATAGTGACCATTACGGCCTCAGCCACTGCGCATGCAGATGGGTCGGATACACTCGATGTAACGGATAATGATGTGGCCGCCCTTACAGTGCTGATTGCTGCAGCGTCGGTTGGCGAACAAGATGGTGCATCCGCTACTACCGCAACGGTATCGCGTAACACAGACACAAGCTCGCTATTATTAGTTTTTCTAAGCAGCAACGACAGCAGTGAGGCGACGGCACCGGTCAGCGTTACCATCGCAGCTGGGCAGAGTACCTCAGCGGCATTTAATCTTGCTGCAATAGACGACGCGATTCTAGATGGCACACAAACCGTGATCATTACCGCCTCAGCCACTGCGCATGCCGATGGGTCGGATACGCTCGATGTAACGGATAATGATGCTGCCCTTACAGTGCTGATTGTTGCAGCGTCGGTTGGCGAACAAGATGGCGCATCCGCTACCACCGCAACGGTATCGCGTAACACCGATACAAGCTCGCTACTATTGGTTTCTCTGAGCAGCAACGACAGCAGTGAGGCGACGGCACCGGCCAGCGTTACGATCGCAGCTGGGCAGAGCACCTCACCGTCATTTAATCTTGCTGCAATAGACGACGCGATTGTAGACGGCACACAAACCGTGACCATTATCGCTTCAGCCACCGCGCATGCCGATGGGTCGGATACGCTCGATGTGACAGATAATGATGTTCCTGAATTGACCATAGTCATTGCGGCTGATTCGATTGGCGAAGAGGATGGCACGGGTGCCACCACCGCGACTGTGTCGCGTAATACTGATACCACATTGGCGCTGGCGGTGACGCTTGCAAGTAATGACACCACCGAAGCCACGGTACCGATTATGGTCACGATCGCTGCAGGGCAGAGCATGTCACCGGCATTCAATATCGATGCCATCCAGGACACTTTGATCGACGGTGCTCAAACCGTGACCATCACAGCCTCAGCTACAGCGCATGCGGACGGCACCGATACGCTTGACGTAACCGATACGCTTGAGGTAAGCGATGATGGCGAGGAATCGTTCTATGTAGTGCCACTGCCTAACGGTAAGGCTGTTATTTTCGGTTTGTAAGTTAATCTGACAGAGTGATGTGGTTAATAGTATGCATAACCACTCCCTATTTTCATGTTGGCTTGAGTGTCTGACAAGGGCAAGTATTCGGTATATTGGTTGGACCCATCTACCGTATAGCCACGGCTGGGCTGGCTAGAATATTTTGGCTAGTTCTTTGGGGCGCTCGGCAAAAACCAAAGGCAGAATAAGTTGCCCATCAACTAGCTCCATATCAACTTTATGGTCGTTAACGGCAAGCTCGAAAATCGTGAGCGCACCTGAGGAAAATGACATTGTTTCGGGGCTCTTTGGAAGCCTTACCACCATTTTCTGTACACCATAGACGACTCCGGTTTCGATGTTTGGTGTCAACGAGACATGAAAATCAATGATGTCAGGTTTTTTAGATGGTTTAGACACAGCACCGTGTTGGCAGGCGCTGGCTAGGCAGAGAAAGCTAGCGCCTAATATGATTCGAAAACTCAAATTCACTATCACTTGAATTTAATGCTTTCCAAATTTGACATTACTTCTGCTTGATTGCCAGTTAATACTGCGCCTTGCGCAAAACAGTCATTAGCTCAATTCTGAACTAGGAAATAGTTTTAATCCGATGAGGCAAACCCCTACCGTTATTCCAAAAACGGTTTGGATTGGTATTATCTGGGTTATAGCTTGCACGACTTACTCAATTTTCTATTATAAAAATAATAGGTTACTGGTAATTATGCACTTCATGAATTGCATTCATTACTTTTTCAAGTATGGATGAATCACATTCAATTGTTATTTTTAGCTCTACCATTGGGTAGGTCTCTGTAGTACCCGGAACATATCCAGCAATGTGATATTCAGTGGTTGACCCAGATTTAGTTTGTGCAGTTTCCATGCCAACAGCTGAAATGCCGGCATTTCGTTCATACTTACCGTAACTAACGTGGGTAGACTTTCATAACGGCATCAAGAATTTTATCTACATCTCCAATTACAGTCTGGATTTCTAGTGTCCACGCTGGAACGAATGAGCCTGATTTAGCGGAATAGTGTTCCAATTTAATTTTTTTCGTTGTTTATTTGATGCTTTTTTCTAACCATGCGGTGATAGTTGACTTGCTGAGATGAGTGTATAACTCTCATTTGAGAATGTCAGATTTCTCTAAACTCTATCCTTGTCAGTCGTATGATCAAAGATGGATTTCTACATATGACGGTTGCTCGTGAACGAAGAAAAGATGCCTTAATTAGCGTCCCTTTTTAGCTTGCTAAGTAATCATGACTCCGCTAACATCGCGCGTCTTAAGGACTGATAGCATACTTGAATATCATATGTGCTGATTAACCCTTTAGGTTGAGC
>JAESTB010000351.1 GCA_016763815.1 Arenicella sp. | reverse complement strand
TGTGGATGGGCGGCGCGGTACCGCTTGGGTCTTCAAACGGCAGCTCAATTCCCATTTCCTGAAACAAGCCAGCAATCTCATCACCCACATTAATACAATCAGTGGTCTTACCGCCAAAGATACTTAAGTGCTTATCATCAAAATTAGTATCAACCGCGTGTTTGCGAGACAGCTTTACCCAGTCAGCTACGCCGTCACCCCCTTTCTGAGCCAGTGGCCTGACACCGCAACGCTCGGCGATAATGTCGTCGCGAGTAATCGGTTTATCTAAGTCGAGCAGCTGATTAATGTTGTCTAATACAAACTGCCGATCTTGCTCGGTGACTTCAACGTTAGGGTCAGTAACTTGCGTATCTGTTGTGCCAACCGAGGTTTTATTACCCATCGGAATAACAAAAAACATGCGACCATCGCTGGCAAAAAATGTCAAAATTCTTTCATGTTCGGTTACCCGATCAACAATTAAATGAATTCCCTTGGAAAATAAATGCTGATGGTCGGTCTTTTGATCGGTCTTTTGATTGTGCTGATCCACATACGGGCCGCAAGCATTCACCAGTACTTTAGATTTAATGGTAAAAGTTTTACCACTTATATTGTCGCGAGCCGAGGTATGCCACAGGCCATCTTTGCGAACTGAATCAAGTGACTCAACATAGTTTGCCGCCACGCAACCATAGTTCATGCTCGACCGAACGAAGTTAAAAACGAAACGGGCATCATTATCGTATAGGTACGCATCCGAATACTCAAAGCCCCCTATTGCATTCGATGTATCAATACATGACTCGCGTTCTTTAATCGTTTTAGGCGTCATGTAATCTGGGGCTTGGGTGAAAAAACGCCCGATTATCCAATAGAAAATAGTACCCAGATAGACAAACCAAGACGGAAAGCGAAAACCTTTTGCTATGGTCGTCAAAAACCGAATCTCTTTAACCGTTGACGGGTAACTACGCATCAGATGGTTGCGACTTTTACATAAGTTGTTGACTAAGAAATACTCGTGGGACTCGAGGTACTTAATACCACCCCAGGCTAAATTTGACGAGTTTGAACTGGTTAAACCAGCGAAATCGCCTCTATCAATGAGGGCAACTTTGGCACCCTTAGCCGACAAAGAAGCGGCTGAAACCGCACCATTGATACCGCCGCCGAGAACCAACACATCGAAGACCATATCTTCTTGCTGAAGCCGCTCGATATTACTACTACGTAAATCCATGAATACATTCACCTAACACAATAGTGAATCACACGCAGAGATCAACAGCGCGTAATTCAAGAATTTCCAGTACGTGACGGCACCAGAAACAGAAAAGAAAAGACAAGTCTTGAAGAACAATGTCGGTCAAGACTCTTATTAAGAGCTCTCAAATACTAAGATAAAATTAAAATGATGTTTGCTAAGAACCTATGAAAATCGTTAACCAAGTTATGCAAGTCGTTAACTTAACATTCGAGATGTCTATTTGAGGGCTAAGATTGATAACTTAGGTGAAAAAAGCGACGCACCATACAGAAAAATCGATTTTCTCATATCATGAATAAATAACGAAGACTCTAGCAGCGAATAATGCCAACCGACCTGCGGTTACCAGAATACGTTATTTTCAAATTATGTTGTAAAATAACACCAAGATCGGTGCTTGTTGGTCAATAAAAAGGCCGGCCTACTTACATAGACCAGCCTTCCAGTGACTGCTTTTTAGTTAACGACTCTTTTTAACCAACTACTTAGAAACCACGACGGAAGGTTACGCCGACAGTTCGAGGTTGATTAGTACGAAACGCCAAACGTGCTCGACCACCGCGTTCACGGTCAAATGAAAGCAAGGTATTTTCATCAAATACATTATTGATGTAAAGCACCGTATCCCAGTTCTCCGTTCTAAAGCCTAGGTTAAAGTTAACCACTTCATACGAAGGAAGCTCTAGGTCCAATGAGATTACTTCGTTACCAGACAGTTGGCCAAACGCTAGCCCAGGGCGAAATACACCGGCGCCAGCAACTTGATCGCCGGGCTGAGTTATGCGATCGCCAACGTGTTGAACGGTAGCAGAGAAATACAAATCACCATCCGACCCAAACAAGTTAGAAGGCTTGGTATAAGTCGCTGTCGCGGCACCAGAGATCTCTGGTACCGATGCTAAGCGATTACCATCTTGTACGCCGCCTAAAACACCTCCACTACTATCTCTAACCGTTGTGTCAAACTCCGCCTCCAACAAACTGACTGCAAGTGAGAAATCCCAATATTGATTTGGCTTAGACTTTAGCTCTAACTCAACGCCTGATGCGTGTGCGTCTGGAACGTTAAACGAGATACGTGATGAACAGGTTCCCGCGTCCAAGGTTACTTGCAAATCTTTGATGTCAGCGTAGAAAGCCGATGCGTTAAATTGAAACGTATCATAGGAAGCTTTAACACCAAACTCATAGTTAGTCAGACTCTCGTCACCATAGTCCTGGAAGCCACCAAATATATCCCGATCACCCGGTGAGCATATGGTTTCATTTAATGGGTCATTAACGCCACCTAAACGAAAGCCTTCTGAGACTTGTGCATTCCAAGAAATATTATCACTCGCTTCATAGTTAAGTAGCACTCGTGGATTGAAACCGTCTGCCGATGTCTCATTAAGCGTACCGCTATCACCGTTGGCGAATAAACCGCCAGATGTGATTGTGCGAGTTTCGTCGTAATCGTAAAAACGACCACCAACTGTCAATGCAAGCCGATTGTTAAAACGATAATTAAGCTCGCCGAAAACAGCGATTTGCTCAAGATCGTAAGGCAATACCGAATTAAAAGGTGCATCTACTCCGAAGCCGTTAGACACCGCTGCCGACGTGCCTGCACCCAATGCTAGATCAACAAAGGCATCGTATCCGGGTGTTGGTAAAGTCTGACTGTAGTCACGTTCAGTGTCCGAATAAAATACACCAACTAACCAATCTAATGCACCGTAGCCATTGGAGCTCAAGCGTACCTCCTGAGTAAACTGACTAATTTCAGTGACATCCAGTAAGTTTGATGGAAGTGCGTTGGCAAGTGGTGAAAGGTTTAGATCCTCAGAAACACTGTGGGTCAAAGCACTTCCATCGCGGCTAACCAATATCTCTCGATCGGTGAATGAAGTAACAGAGGTAAGGTCGAAGCGACTAAAACCGGCCGAAATAGTTAAATCAGCAATTACGGTATCGTCTTCAAAACTTTCACGCATCAATAAAAATTGCTCACGCTCCCCAAGTTGCACCCCAACGCCAGCGGCCAAAAAGTTAAATACTTCAGAACGATTATTACCGTCGGTTTCAATATTTTGTAAAATCAAGCGCGGCGTAATTGATAACTTATCAGTCGGGTTAAATACGGCTGCAAAACGCCCACCAGTTCGGTTACCGCTATTCACATCTTCGCCGCCAGCAGGGCCAGTCGCATCTATAAAACCACCGTACTCAGTATGATAAACAACACCTCGGAAAGCGTCTCTACCATCATTAAATGGCGTATTAATCATGCCTTTAACATGACCACCAATGTCACCATCACTAATGCTGTTTAAATTAAATTCTAGCGAACCTTCATTAATCTCAGTATTAGGTTGGTTGGTAATGTAACGAACCGTTCCGCCAACCGAACCAGACCCGAATAAAGTACCTTGTGGGCCACGCAATGTTTCAACACGGCTCAGGTCGTATAGATCAAGGTCGGGCGTGAACAACGATAGCGAAATCACCGATTCGTCTAAGTAAACACCTACCTGCTCTTTTACCCCTGGTTGGTCGCGTACAATTTGGCCGGCTGACACGCCTCTAATTGCAATCTGACTCTGACCTGGGCCAAGGTTTTGGATCGCTAAACCAGCAACATTTCGAGAAAGTTCTTCAAGATTGGTAGCGCCAGAGCGGTTGATGTCTTGCGCGGTTTGGGCATTGATCGAAAAAGGCACGTCCTGAATCGATGTTGAACGCTTGGTCGCGGTGACTATAATTTCTTCTAATACTTGAGCATTTACCATCGGCGCTATAAAGGCACTTAGGCAGGCGCTTATAAGCAATTGACTCGATTTTAATTTCATTTTCATTTTCTTTCTCCTTTTTTGTTAGTTATAACCTCGGAAGCTCAGCTTCCTTAACTCGGCTCTGGATGAATTATACATAGTTTCATCCGTTGTTGGAATGACGGGCTCAAGAAGAAGAAGGCAAAAAATTTACTAACAATACCGATGTTTGCTAGTTGTGCGGCAGCGACGACTAAGATCAATGAACCTCTCGAATGCCCAGTGACACCAGACACCCGTAATGAAGTTTCTTTTGAGCAATTTAAAAAAGATGAAAGGGTTGTTTATGAAATTAACTCTTGTCGTGGACCTAGTTTTCCTGTTGAAGTGTTCAAATATATTGATGACAGAATCGAGTTTGGCATTGAGTATATTTACCAGTCTGGAACGGTTGTCGAAATTAAAATGCTTTACATAAAAGGGTAGCCAACAGCGTATCAAATGCTCCAAGGGATTTAATCAGTTCGGATGGCTTAACGCACGATAACGATAGAGAGGGCATTCACCGTGTGCTAGCCCTTAAGGTTGGCATTGAAGCCAATACATTTATCTTTCAGAGACCTCAGCACAACTCGACGAATGGATAAAAATCTCTGTAACAACTTGTATTGGGATTGAAACTTGTATTGGGGTTGAAACTCCGTCACTTTTCGTTGAAAAACTATGTCAATAGCTCGCTATTGGCTGCATTTTCCGCCTTAATTGAAGAAATTCCAAACACTTTTTATCTCGTCCCTGAGTTATGCTGAGGTCTCTATAGGTTTAATTGTATTGCTGTTGTTATCCGTATGAAAATACCCAAAAGATTATTGCCACTGATTGAAGACGGCTTGGTCGACGAAGTTATTGGTCAACTTATGAGTGGTAAAGAAGCCACTGTGTATATGGTGCGCTGTGGCTCTGAGATTCGTTGCGCCAAGGTTTATAAGGAGGCGGCACAGCGAAGCTTTAAGAAGGCTGTGCAATACCAAGAAGGCCGCCGAGTACGCAATAGTCGCCGTGGTCGTGCCATGGTGAAGGGCTCTAAATTTGGCCGCGATCAACAAGAAGAAATTTGGCAAAATGCTGAGGTGGATGCCTTGTATAAACTGGCTGCCGCCGGAGTTCGTGTGCCAGAGCCGTATGGCTGCTTCAATGGTGTGCTGTTAATGGAGCTGATTACTGATGATGAAGGCTACGTAGCGCCGCGATTAAACGACGTGGAACTCAGCCCAGAGAGGGCGCGGCATGATCACGCGGTGGTTATGCAAGACGTTATCCGTATGTTATGCGTTGGTTTAATACACGGTGACTTATCAGAGTTCAACGTATTAGTAGACCAGGTTGGGCCGGTGATTATCGACCTGCCTCAGGCCGTTAATGCCGCCGGCAATAACAACGCAAAAGCTATGCTCGAGCGTGACGTGCGCAACATGACCAATTACTACGGCCAGTTCGCACCTGAATTGCTCAAGACTCAATGCGCAAAAGAAATCTGGAAGCTCTACGAAAAAGGCGATCTAAAAGCGGACACTAAGCTCACTGGTATTATCGAAATCGATACACGCCCAGCCAATGTTGATTCAGTAATGCAGGAAATAAAAGCGGCGTTCGAAGAGCAAGAAGAGCGCTTGCAGCGCATCAGCGATGATTAGTGTAACGCTGAAAAAGGGATAATGTTTATACGCTATACATCAAAGTAAGTGGCGTTTAGCTTTAGATGACACCGCCATTTTACCTCTAACGGTGTCTGCATCTTGCTGGCTTAGTTCAACACTTGCGCCGATGATTTTTTCGGAATGCGTTGTATCCCAGGTATTTTCACCACTTAAGCAATAGACATAGAGGTCGGCAAAATCTTCTATTGCGAGTTGATCTTCGACAAAAAGTTTTTCGATTAATATTGAGTCTTCACCTTTGCGTTTATTATCGTAGGCACCACTGGCTGGTAAAACGTCTTTACGGCACAATAGACTGCCCTCCCATAATCGAATATTTGAGCAATACACTTTATTACTTTCTCGATGGTGGATTAACCAGCGTGGTAAAACGGAAGCCGCTTTACGTTGTTGTAAGGCCGAGTTCAATTGTCTTGTAAGTCGCTCAGGGTGATACCAATCGTCGTCATCCCACTGGCAAATGAACTGTCCGTTGGCCATTTTGATGGATAAATTTCGCAGATCACCCAAACTTTTTTTGGGCTCAATGGGGGCTACATGGTGCTTGATCTCTTCGATATTCAGGTGCTGCAAAAACTCATCTGTTTCTAAGTCATCTGATTCGCTAATGACAATCAGTTCTTTATGCGAATAGGTTTGTGCTTGAAAACAATGAATAGCACGCTTTAACAGTGACACCCGGCCACGGGTTACGCATAGGCATGAGACCAGTGGGGTTTGATCGTTTGCTGGCGAGGGTAGGTTAACGGCGCTATATTTTGAGGTGCAGGCGTTATCCGTGAAATCCTTTTGCGCAACCGAGTGATAGAATGATTTAGGCCGTTCGTAATACATGCTTAAGAGTGACAGGTTGCGGATGTAGCTCTGGGGATCAATGTCGTTAGGCTCACCCGATTCATGCCACAAATGGTAGGCAATGCTGTTTAGCGTTGCCATTTTGGTGGCAAAAAAGGCTACCCGTTTGGACATTGCATCGTCTTCAGCGCCCCAGCCTTCAAAACGTTCATCCATGCCGCCTGTAGCGTTGTAAAGTTCTCGTGTAAGGGCGAACGCTCCTCCGCAGAACGGCAGGTGTTGGCCAATTGATTGTCGGTTTACCTGTTCTGGGGCTCTATCAATATGTAGCCCATGTGTTTGGTTTAGTAACTGTTGGGTTTCTTGCTGGCTGAGGTCAACTAAAACGTCATACGGATTGATGGCATCGACACCATTGTCCATTTTTTCGCTAATTCCGTCTAATGCGGCTGCCCCAATCAGCATATCTGAATCAGCGAATAAAAGACGCTCGCAGCTCGCGTGGCGAGCGGCGATATTCAGCCCCCATGATTTATTAAATCGACCCGCATTCTCAATAAACACATGCTTAACGTTGGCTTTATGTAAACTTCCGAATTGGCTTTTAACATCTTGTTCTACAACAATTATTTCCAGTGTTGGGTCAAGGCAGAGCTGATGCAAAAGGTAGTGCAGGTTACGTTGCCGACTTTGATTAGATTCGCGATAGGTTATTAGGTAAGAGAAGCGATACATAAAAATTCTAATTAGTGAGTGGTGTCGGGTTCGCATGGCACAAAATAATGCGCAATAATATATCTGATAGCCGTATCATAATGTTATTAGAGTAAGATGGTCGATTGTCGCGGACAACCGCGTTTTTTTAATGATAATGATAAAACACTCTATGAAACAAGCTCAAGCCCCGCATGTTTTGATTGGCACACCAGCATACAATGGCATGCTACATACTGATTATTTGCACTCGATTCTCGGGTTTGTACATAATAATATTCCCCATGCAGTGATGACCATCGGCAATGAAAGTTTAATCACTCGTGCTAGAAATACCATTTTGGCCAGTTTTTGGGAGAGCGAAACGTTCACGCACCTCCTGTTTCTTGACGCTGATGTATTTCTTGACCATCAGGGCCTCACCCAGATGCTTAACCATAACAAAGATGTTGTCGGTGCACCGGTTTACCTAAAAGGTAAGAATGCAGAAGGGCAGCAGACCCTAAATACAGATGCGAAACTCGATGTTCTACCCGTTCTTCAATCGGTAACTCGAGTCGGTACCGCCGCATTATTACTATCACGTGCGGCGGTGAAATCTTTAGTGGATCATGCGATCAAGCAAGATCGGACCTATAAGATAAATAAGATGCTTAGGCAAGAAGGGATGGCGATCACTCACTACGATGTCTTTAGAGTAGGGATATCTGCTGGCGAATATTTATCGGAAGATTTTTGGCTTTGCAAAGAGTTGGTCGAGCTGGGTTACGAAATCCACGTAGACACATCAGTTTACACCCGCCATAACGGTATGGTGAGCTTTGACTAGCGTTATTTTGATTTGATATAGCCCTATGCCAATTGGCATAGGGCTATATATGACTTGTCTTAAGAAAAACTGATTTATGACCAGCTAGATTTCGACAAACTGAAATTAAACGTGACGTTTGAGTTCGGCGGTAAAGTTGTAGTCACTGCAGGTGTAGTGGTCGGCACGGGTGTTGTAGTCACTGAGGGTGTAGTGGTCGGTACAGGTGTAGTCGTAGCAACCGGCGCACAAACCGGGTCGGCGCTTGAGACAGCAAATGCTCCAGTCTCGCCAAAGCCACTGACAGAGCCAGTTGCACTGGTTGGCGTAGAAGCGCTATCAAGGTTTGCGGTGACGGTGTATCCAGAATGTAAGCCTGAAACACTAACCGCTGTGCCATCAACCGTGCCGGTTTTGGTATCAACTTGATTATCGTTTAAGGTTAATGAAACGGTCGCGACCGAGCCTTCAATTGTGAGTAGTAAACAACCGCCATTTAATGACGTAGCAACATCTGCGTATGCCTGACCGATAAAAACATCCAGAATATCGTCAACGCCAAATCCGTTATTGTCAGCTTTAGTGATTGAAATGCCACTGCCGCCGCCCATAACTATGAGCGAAGTGCTAGTTTGCGCATGGCTTGGGAGTATTACCGAATCGAGCAATGGTTTTTTCCATTTGTCGGGGACAAAGCTAGTTGAAATAACGGCACCACCACCAATCAGGGTGTTCCTCAACACTGTGCGCCTAGTGTTTTTCTGCTCTACTCCAACAGTTTGCTCTGGTTTCGTGGCTGAGCTAGACAAAGATGCCTCTTTGCCGCTCGGTGAATTATTTTTATCGTTGGTAATCTTTAAGCCACTGTATAGAGTTAATAATTAGTAATAATATAGCCTGATTGTTAATTCGATGCCAAGCAATACGCTTGATATGCGCATTAATTGAATATATTTGGCTTATAAGGGTCTGTCGGATAATGATTTGCTAGTGCGAAAGTACCACTTTAGTCTATTTTTCCGATAATTTTCGAGCAATGGAATAACCATTACGTCGTAAATTCTCGAAAAACTAGCCTCAAATTCC